>JAQXGQ010000023.1 GCA_029006795.1 Clostridiales bacterium
TGTTGTAGGGGATTTGACCGGATTTACGGCGGCAACCTATCTGCGGGGCATTGATTTTATCCAGGTACCTACCACCTTGCTTTCCCAGGTAGACAGCAGTATCGGGGGAAAAACCGGCGTAGACTTTATGCAGTACAAAAATATGGTGGGAGCTTTTTATCAGCCTAAATTAGTTTACATGAATTTGAGCACGTTATTTTCTCTGCCGGAGAAACAGCTTGTTTCCGGAATGGGGGAAATTTTAAAGCACGGTCTGATTAAGGATGCTTCTTATTTTTACTGGATGAAAGAACATGAAAGTGAAATTCGTGCATTAGAGATGGATACAGTGGAGGAAATGATTTTCCGTAGCTGCAATATCAAGAGGGAGGTTGTAGAGCGTGATCCGAAGGAAAAGGGCGAGCGTGCTCTTCTTAATTTTGGTCATACGATTGGTCATGCCATTGAAAAATTGTCTGATTTCAAATTATATCACGGTGAATGCGTAGGACTTGGCATTGTGGCGGCTTCGTACCTTTCCATGAAACTGGGAAATATCAGTGAAGAAGATTTTTCGTTAATTAAAGATACATTAAGTCACTTTGGTTTTGCTACCGAAGTGACAGGATATGAGCCGAAGGAAGTATTAGCGGCGAGTAAATCCGATAAAAAAATGGTGGGAAGCAAGGTGAAATTCATTTTACTTCAGGAAATCGGAAATGCCTACATTTACAGGGAGTTAACGGATGAACAGATTTTAGAGGGAATTTCTTATGTATGCAAATAATATATTCAAAAAAGGACTGATTGGAGCTGTCCTTTCTGCTCTTTTAATCGGATTTGACCAACTAACAAAATATTGGGCAGTATCAGGGCTGAAAGATAAGGACGCCTTTGTCCTATGGAACGGTGTTTTCGAATTAAGATATCTAGAGAACAGGGGAGCTGCTTTCGGAATTTTACAAGGACAGAAATGGCCGTTAGTTATTTTTACAATAGTGATTCTTGCCATCTTAATTTATGTATTTTTGAACAAAATACCAATGGGAAAGAAGTTTTTCTTTTTGGATTTGATTTCTATTCTCTTTTTTGCCGGAGCAATCGGTAATTTTATCGACAGAATTGCACAAGACTACGTCATAGATTTTTTTTATTTCTGCCTGATTGATTTCCCAATTTTTAATGTGGCAGATATCTATGTTACTGTGGCAGCCTTTCTTTTAATTGTGCTGGGTTTTTTCTATTACAAAGACGAGGATTGGGAGAAGATTTTTCCTGCAAAACATGAAAAATAATAATTTCTAATCGGAAATGAGAGTATGATGAATATAGAAACTTTTGAAGTGGAAATAGAGCATGAAGGGGAACGGTTAGATAAATATTTAAGTATGATTTTCGATGAGGCGGCGTCTGCAAGAGGACTGACGCCTCAATCTCGTTCTTTCTTCCAAAAAATAATTAAGGACGGACAGGTTTTCGTCAACGATACTGCTCAAAAAGCAAACTACCGGTTAAAAGCGGAAGATTTTGTCTGTGTCCATATCCCTGATGCAGTGGAAACACCCATATTGCCGGAAAATATTCCATTAGATATCCTTTATGAGGATGATGATCTTCTTGTGGTAAATAAGCCGAAAGGCATGGTTGTACATCCTTCTGCGGGACATTATAGCGGGACATTAGTCAATGCCATTATGTATCATTGCAAAGACAGTCTGTCCGGCATCAACGGAGAAATTCGTCCGGGTATCGTACACCGTATCGATATGGATACTACCGGTTCTTTGATTGTGTGCAAAAATGATGAAAGTCATGTTTGTATTGCCGAGCAGATTAAAGAGCACAGCGTCAACCGCAGATACCGGGGCATTGTCTGTGGTGTGGTAAAAGAAGAGGAAGGCACCATCAATGCTCCTATCGGTCGTCATCCCATAGAACGCAAAAAGATGGCAATTAATGAGAAAAACGGTAAACCGGCAATCACTCATTATAAAGTGTTAGAACGCTTTGAACGTTATACCTATATGGAATTTAAGCTAGAGACAGGACGTACCCACCAGATACGTGTCCATATGGCAAGCAATGGGCATCCCTTGCTTGGAGACAGCCTTTATTCCAGTGGGAAAAGCCCCTATAAGCTGCAGGGACAAACACTTCATGCCATGACAATCGGTTTTGTTCACCCAAGAAGTGGAGAGTATATGGAAGTTTCTGCGCCTTTGCCGGAATATTTTGAGAAAATATTACGTGACCTTCGATAAATTTCAATTAATTCTTTTGCTTTTTTTGAAAAAGTAGTATAATTAGCTTATAAGAAAAGGTTAGTTGTATTTGCAGCTCGGCAGAAAGGTATGGTGCATAATTATGGGGAACAAAATTTATACAATCGGACGTGAGTTTGGAAGTGGTGGAAAAGAGGTAGGCGAGAAGCTTGCCCAACGCCTGGGTATTAAGCTATATGATAAAGAGTTATTACAACATGCCGCAAAAGAAAGCGGTTTTTGTGAAGAGATTTTCGAGAATCATGACGAAAAGCCAACAAACAGTTTTTTATATTCTTTAGTTATGGATACATATTCTGTCAGGGGATATTCTTCGACACCGTTTCTTGATATGCCATTAAACCACAAGGTTTTTCTGGCACAGTTTGAGGCTATTAAAAAGATTGCATCGCAGGATTCCTGTGTAATAGTAGGAAGATGTGCAGATTATGCTTTATCTGAAAATCCGGACTGTATCAATATTTTTATTCATGCAGAGATAGAACAGCGCATGAAGACAGTAAGTAAACGCTTAAACATTACGGAGAATAAAGCAAAGGATATTATCCAGAAAAAAGACAAACAGCGTGCTAGCTACTATAACTACTATACCAGTAAAAAATGGGGTGACTCCACCAGTTATCATATGACGTTAGATTCTGGTAAGCTTGGAATTGATGGTTGTGTTGATATGATTTTAAAATTTAGGGAAATTTTTGATGCTACGAAGAAATAATCATCTTTGGTAAATGAAATCAAAATGCTAAAGCTCCATGCGGAAATTGTTTTTTCCGTATGGAGTTTTTTGATTCTTGAAGTATGCGTTAAAAGTATGTTTTTAGAAATGTTTTAACTATTCGTTAAACTTGCGTTTTGCGAATAATTATTTCTTGCCAACAGTTGCCCCACCATGCTATAATGAGGCTATAAATAAGAAACTCGTTTTTATTTTTAGCACGAATTTATTTTTTTACCCGCAGATTTCTTTGGAATCTAACAATATGGTGAAAGGCCCATCGTTTAACAGCGATATTTTCATATCAGCACCGAAAATTCCTTGCTTAACCACAGGGATTTCCTGTTTACATTTTTCGATGATATATTCGTATAATTCCTTTGCCATATCAGGTTTTCCGGCATTGATAAAGGAGGGACGGTTTCCTTTTCTGCAATCTGCATACAATGTAAACTGGGAAATTAACAATAGTTCGCCGCCTACATCCTTTAAGGACAAGTTTGTTTTACCTTCAGCATCTTCAAAAATCCGAAGTCCAATGAGTTTCTTTACCATTTTATCGGCAATTTCTCTGGTATCTTCGTCAGAAACACCAACCAGAACCAGAAAACCTTTTTGGATAGAACCGGTAATCTCTTGATTTACAGTGCATGATGCGTTTGTTACACGTTGAATTACAAATTTCATGTTACTTTACTCTTCTTTCTTTTTATTGTTAAAAAATTAACTAACAAAACATGATTATAGAACGAATGGATTTCAGTTATCTAGATTATTATAATGGATTTTTATATAACAGAAAAGAGAAAATCTAATAAATGGAGGCTCTTTATTGTCATGGAATTACAAAAATTATTAAGTTATACCAGACGTGCCGTGGATGATTATGGACTCATTGAAGATGGTGATAAAATTGCCATTGGTATCTCAGGAGGAAAGGACTCTCTCACTCTCCTTTATGCACTTAAGCATTTACATAGATTTTATCCCAAAAGATTTGAGTTACTGGCAGTTACTGTAGATTTAGGCTACAGAAATTTTGATTTATCTCCCATTGAGGCACTTTGTAGAGAATTAGATGTGCCATATCATATTGTACATACTGAAATAGGAAAAATTTTATTAGAAGAACGAAAAGAGTCCTCGCCCTGCTCTCTCTGTGCAAAAATGCGAAAAGGAGCTCTCAACCGTGCAATTATGGACTTAGGATGTAATAAAGTTGCCTATGCCCATCACCAGGATGATGTGATTGAAACCATGTTTTTATCTTTGATATTTGAGGGACGTTTTTATGCTTTCCCTCCTAAGACTTTTTTAGACGATACGAAACTGACGGTGATTCGCCCTCTGATTTATGTTACTGAGGCTGAGGTAAAAGGTTTTCAAAACAAATACAACCTGCCGGTGGTGAAAAACCCCTGTCCTGTGGATGGTGCAACCAAACGGCAATATGCAAAAGAATTGGTACGTCAGATAAATCTGGCACATCCCGGCGCAAAGGTACGTTTATTTCATGCTATTGCAAACGGAAATATTCCCGGATGGCAAAAGAATTCTGGTTCGAATAAAATTTTTATAGAAGGGAATGAAAGTTTATTATGAAAGAAAAAGCCTATTATGAAAATGTAAATGTAAAAAATGAAGTAAAATTGCGTAAAATGTTAGAAACACTGCCGCCGTTCTGCAAACAATTTTTTATTGGGATAGAGCCTACTACTTCTTCCCGCACCAGAATCGCATATGCGTATGATATAGGGTGTTTTTTTGAATATCTGCACACAAACAACCCTGTCTGTGCAAAAATGGAGATTAAAGAATTTCCTTTAAGGATTTTAGATGAAATTACACCTATGGATATTGAGGAATATCTTTCTTACTTGAAGTATTACGAGAAAAATGGAGAAGAACATACCAACGAAGAACGTGGCATTAAACGGAAATTGGCTTCCCTGCGAACTTTTTACCGCTATTTTTATAAAAATGAATTAATTCAAAATGATCCGGCAATTAAAGTGGATATGCCTAAAATTCACGAGAAAAACATTGTGCGTCTTGACGTGGATGAAGTGGCAAATCTTTTAGATGAAGTAGAATCTGGAGAAAACTTAACAGAACGTCAGCGCCATTATCACGAAAAAACAAAGACCAGAGATCTTGCCATGATGACACTGCTTCTTGGTACAGGAATCCGTGTGTCAGAATGTGTAGGACTAGATATGGAGGATGTGGATTTTAAAAATAATGGTATTAAAATTCACCGTAAAGGCGGTGCGGAGGTGATTGTGTATTTTGGTGAGGAAGTACGCAATGCCCTCTTAGAATATATGGTAGAACGTCAGAAAATCACCGCAGAGGATGGAAGTATTAATGCGCTCTTCCTCTCACTCCAAAACAAACGTATCAGTGTTCGCTCCGTAGAAAATCTGGTGAAAAAATATTCGAAACTGGTTACCAGTTTAAAACACATCACACCTCATAAGCTGCGCAGTACATATGGCACATCTCTTTATCGGGAAACCGGAGATATTTATTTAGTTGCAGATGTTTTAGGACATAAAGACGTTAATACAACAAGAAAGCACTATGCCGCTATCGATGATGACAGACGGCGTAGTGCTGCAAAGTACGTGAAACTGCGTGAAATTGACTAGTATTAAAAAAATTTTTTTAAAAAATAAGTAAGTTAGCTCAATGTACCTAATTCTTCATCAATTTTTTCCTGAATACGATTTCGTACCAGTTCGGCTATTTCAGGTGTTTTTAAATTACCATATTCTTCTGCATAAATTGGTTTCAGATAATGCACTTGTGTGGTAACGGGACCCAACCAGAAGCTATTGAATACCTTGTAGGAGTCAATCAATGCAACCGGTACAATGGGGGCTTTTGTTTTTAAAGCAATCTTAAAACTGCCTGCCTTAAAGTTGCAGACGTTATTGCGGTTATTAAAATCATATCCCCCTTCAGGAAATAGAATATATCGTTTCCCTTCTTTTACTTCCTGGGCGACTTCATTGATAACAGTTAATGCCTGACGGACATCCTTTTTATCTAAACGCTTTCCGCCCAATAAATCTACAAATTCTCTTACCAGGATGGTTTTTGATTTTGCTTTATCCATTACCAGTGAACATGTTTTTTTGTGAGTATGGATAATACCGAGGGCATCATACTTCCCCTGATGATTCGGATACATCATATACCCACCCTCTTCTGGAAGATTCTCCGTACCATATGCTTTTGTGTGAATACCGCCGGTAAGCTTCATAAGACGTATGACATGGCGTGCCAATTCATAGCGTTCCTCTTCTGAATATTTTTCAGGATGTTCTGCTTCCCGCCGCATTTTGGGTATCATATAAGGTGCTCGAAATAAATTCATAATAATTACATATATAAATTTTAACATAGCTAACTATATCCTCCGTAAAATCGCTTATTCCACAAAAATCCTGCGGGTTATAAAACTATCTGCTTTTTATACAGATACAGTCATTTATCATAAAAATACCAAACATTTTTTTAACATCAAAATTATACCTCATTTCAAAGAAAAAAACAACTTAAGCAACCCTTTCTCAGCTCTGAAAGGTAAATTTAACTTATAGCCTGCCAAAAGTATGATAATGCATGTTTGCACAATACTTTCTGTATTTTGACGAATTATCCACATCGCCTGCTTGCAGAAATTCCTATGGCAAAATTCTTTTCATATTTTTTTGCATTTCCTCTTGGCAGGCATCACCTTCTTTGCTACAATTAACTTAGTTTTGAACTGAGTCATTCAGTTGAACTGGTATATCTTCTGTTTCTGTCAGTTGCCGTCCAAAGCTTGCTAACAGTTCAGAAGATATATTTTTTTGCGCTTTCTTTATCTCATTTTTCTTTAAGTAGAAATACTCGTAAAGCTGTTTCATGAAATCTGATATCTGTT
>JAQXGQ010000024.1 GCA_029006795.1 Clostridiales bacterium
AGTGCAACTTCTGCGACATGAAAAAAGAGGATTTGGCGGCAGTGAAGGCTCAGATTGCTCTTTATAAGCAGTGGAGGGAAGTACTGCAGTTTGGAGATTTTTACCGTGGCAGAAGTTTTTCGGGCATGGAAAATTCTTATGCGAATGCTCTAAGTAACGGAGCGGGTAACGTGATGGAGTGGACATGTGTTTCTAAGGATAAGAAAAAGGCAGTGGGATTCCTGATGCAGAAACTGGTGATTCCTAATACTCAGTTTGAGTATTATAAGGCAAAAGGACTGTTGCCGGAACAGAAGTACCACTTTTCAAATCGTGGTTTAAAATACAATGTGAAGGAGTTTGGGGATTTGGTAAATACGGTGTCCCCGATTCATATCAGACAGGATTCAATTGTTCAGCATCTGGTGTCGCAGTTTGTCAAAATGGATGGAGAGATTGAGGATTATGAGGTTTACGGTGATGCACTGATGTATGGCGGTGTCCTATTGAAACAGGGATTTTCCGGTACCGGGTATAATGAGGAAGTAAGGCATTTCCCGGATTTCGGTTCCCGGATATATTTTATGGAGGCAGTGGAGGACTAAAGTGCAGTTATTTTTAAAGAAGATTACACCGGATTTTCGGGATATGGAAATCCTAGAACAGGTAAACAACGAAGCATTCCCGGAGGATGAGCGTATTGAAATACCGGAATTATTGCAGCTAGCAGCAGAAGAGCGAATGGATACATTAGCAGTATATGACGGTGATGATTTTGTGGGCTTTTGTTCTTTGGTGATAGAGGCACCGATGATTTACGTTTTCTTTCTAGCAGTTGACAGCAGAAAGCGTTCTATGGGTTACGGCAGCAAAATCATAGCGTTGCTTGAGAAGACGTATTCGGAATATCAGATTGCACTGGATTTAGAGTTGATTGATGAGAGTGCGCCTAATAATTCTCAGAGAAAAAGACGGAAGGAGTTTTATCTTCGCAATGGTTTTTGTGAGACAGGATACTGCCTGCAATATAACGGAATGTTATTTGAGTTGCTGGTTTTAGGGGAAACTTTTGATAAAGAGAAGTTTATTCATTTGTTAGAAGTTAAGAAACCTAAAAATGTTCCGGCAAAATTATTTCCAAAAAGATAAGAGGAACTTTTGTGGGGAAAAGACATAATCTAAAGAAAGAAAAAATAAAAAAGTTCTTGACACCATCGTTTTGCGGTGATAAACTCAAAGACAAATAAAAAAGAAAATCGTTGAGCAAAGAGAGTACTTCATAGGATACTTCACAGAGAGTCCGTAATTGGTGGAAGCGGGCAGGCGAATATGACAGGAATGGGTTTGCGAGAGCAAAGTGAAAAGGGTAATGCCAAGTAGCGGATGCCGTGTCCTCACGTTACAGGGGTATGATATCGAAACATTTTGTTCTGTATCAGAAGAGGTGAAGCATGATTGGTGGCGGATATTTCCAGTTCAGGAGATATCCGCTTTTTGTATCTACAGCTGACATGATCTGGAATTACATTACTAGTTTACTTCACGAAGCAGGGTGGCACCACGAGATAATCGTCCCTGACTGGATATTTATTTATCCGGTCAGGGATTTTTGTTTCAATTAGAAAAATAGCCATAAATGGCACTGCTTGCACGGCACAAGCTTTTGGATTTTAGGAATGGAGGCAATTATGAAACGAATTTATAAAGTGTATAAAAAAACAGTCAGCATTGTAAATGAAACTTCTACAGGAATGTATCAGAACCTGGTGGGAAATAAAAAAGGATTTTTATTGGAAAGTTATGATAAAAACTATGACCGCTATACGTTCTTTGGCGCAGAACCGGAGGAAATCATTTCTTCAAAAGGAAATTCCCTTGTGATTACGAAAAGAGATGGCAGTAAGGATGTCAGGAAGGGGAATCCATTAGAACTGTTAAAGGAATACTATAACGAATTTGAAATCAGGAAAGATAATGATGAACTGAATTTTTCCGGCGGTCTGGTAGGAAGTGTAGGATATGATTTCATCCGCTATACTGAAAATATTCCGGATGAAAACCCAGATGAAATTGGAATTGAAACCGTACAGTTTATGTTGATGAAAGAGTTTATCATGGTAGACCATGTGGCAGAGACCTTAACCGCCATCGTGCTAGAGTCGGATGATGAAGCAGGAAAACAGACGGCTTTAGAAAAGGCAGAGCGGATGATTGCGGAGGCAATGAAAGAGCAGAAGGAGAGCAGGGTTCCTTTAAAACAGGATGGCGTCATTGTAAAGAAATCAGATACCTTAGAGGAATACAGCAGGAAAGTAGACCGCATCAAACAGTATATCAGAGACGGACATATTTTCCAGACGGTATTATCCCAGCGTTGGACGATAGAGACCGGGCAGAGCGGATTTGATTTATACCGGGAACTTAGAGAGTTAAATCCGTCACCGTACCTTTATTATTTTAACTTCGGTGATTTTGAAATCATCGGAAGTTCCCCGGAAATGTTAGTAAAACAACAGGGCAAACGGGTTTTCACCTGTCCGATAGCGGGAACAAGACCGAGAGGAAAGACGCCGGAAGAGGATAAAGCGTTAAGCGAAGAACTTTTAGCTGATGAGAAAGAGCGTGCAGAACATGTCATGTTAGTGGACTTAGCCAGAAATGACATGGGACGCATTTCTGAATTTGGCACTGTAAAAGTGACAGAGTTTATGAAAATCAGAAATTACTCTCATGTGATGCACATTGTATCTATGGTAGAGGGAAGAAAAAAAGGCACCTTCCATCCGTTCGACTTACTCGCTTCCTTCCTGCCGGCAGGAACCTTAAGTGGAGCGCCAAAAATCAGAGCAATGGAAATTATTGAGGAGTTAGAGAGTGTAAGACGCGGGCTATACGGAGGCGCTACCGGATATGTGGATTTCTCAGGTGATATGGATTTTTGTATTACCATACGTACCATGATAAAAAGAGGAAAGAACGTTTATTTACAGGCGGGAGCAGGAATTGTTGCCGATTCTGTACCGGAAAATGAATACAAAGAATGTTGTAACAAGGTAATGGCATTGGCAAAAACTCTGGTAGAGGAGGAAAATTTATGATACTGCTGATTGATAACTACGACTCATTTACGTTTAATTTATATCAATATATGGGAACCTTTACAGAAGATATTAAAGTTGTCCGAAACGATAAGATTACCATAGAAGAAATCAGGGAATTAAAGCCGGAAAAAATTGTACTTTCACCGGGACCGAAAAGTCCGAAAGAGGCTGGCATTTGTATGGATGTGGTAAAAGAATTTTACAAAGAAATTCCCATTCTTGGTATCTGCTTAGGACATCAGTGTATCGGGGAAGCCTTCGGGGGAACGGTTAGTTATGCAAAGGCATTATTTCATGGCAAACAGTCAGAGATTAATCATAACGGCAAGGGCATCTTCTCCGGTATTAATTCCCCAATCAAGGTGGCAAGATACCATTCCTTAGCTGTACAAAACGAGGATTTACCAGATTGTTTAGAGGTTCTTGCAAGAACAGAAGACGGAGAAATCATGGCAATGCAGCATAAGGAATATCCGGTGGTGGGATTGCAGTTTCATCCGGAATCCATTTATACAGAACATGGGAAACGTATGATAGAGAATTTTTTAAACAGACATTAAGATATCACGGAGGAAAAAATGATTTTAGATGTAATTGTAGAGGACAAAAAGAAACGGCTGCCGGAGCACAAGAATGCCATCAGTGAAACGGAAATGCGAAGACTCGCAGAAAGCTACGAGGGAGAGCATCATAATTTCTATGAGGCATTAAAAAAAGATGGAATATCTATCATCGGAGAATTTAAAAAGGCTTCCCCTAGCCTTGGAAAAATTAAAAGTAAAATTAATTTATTAGACAGAATTGATGAATACAATGAATCGGTGGATGCCATTTCCTGTCTGACTGAGGAAGATCATTTTGACGGTAACGTGGACTATTTAAAGGAAATCCGAAAAATTTCGCCATTACCTATTTTAAGAAAAGATTTTATGATTGA
>JAQXGQ010000025.1 GCA_029006795.1 Clostridiales bacterium
CAGACCATCCATAGACATCGCCAGTGCAAAAAACACTGCCTCGGAAACAGACATCACCGCAGAATGGTCTTTATCTGCCATCACCGGATTATTATAGATGCTTAAAATAAAATTCAACTGGGAAAATGTGATTTTCACACGTTTACACAAAAACTTATGTTTTTTAATATATCTTTTAATAAAATATTCTATCAGTTTGAATGTTCCCACCAAAAAAAGCCCTGCAAAGCAAAGTATCTCCGTATATGTCTCCCGAATAACTCCTTCTAAAAGACTTCCTGTCAAAAGAGATAAAAGCAGCACCCCGCTGCAAATACTGCTGATTGTGAGTGCTGCTGCATTTTTTATCTGAATTTTTTCTGTTCCGCAAGCAACACAGGCCAAAAATACATCTAAGGAAAGTGCGATCACGAGAAGAACTGTCTGCACAACGATTACCTCAAAATCCTCTCTTCCCTTTTATCATATTCATTATTTTGTCTTTTGCTTATATACACGTTTTCATAATAACTAAAAGGCAGGAAATCCCAAAAAGATTTCCTGCCTTTATAATATCTTTTACATTTCAAACAAATAATCAATCAGCTTATGACCTTCTGCCACAAAATTATCGGTAGCTTCTGCTTCACGTTCATTGTAATGCCAGCTTTCCTGGCGCGGTTTTCTGCTGTCATAAAGCAGGTATGGCACATTGTCTGCAGAGTGAGTACGAATGGAAATTGGTGTCGGATGATCAGGTAAAATCACCATACGGAACTCCTCACCTGCCGCCTCAAGCCCCTCTACGATAGGCTTAATAATCCGTGAATCAAGATTTTCAATGGCTTTTAACTTCTTTTCCACACTACCCTGATGTCCCATCTCATCCGGTCCCTCTAAGTGCACATAAACAAAATCATAGCCGTCTTTTGTAAGTACGTCAACGGCTGCCTGTGCTTTTCCCTCATAGTTGGTATCAAGACCGCCATTTGCCCCCTCTACGGTAATAACCTTCATAGAAGTACCTACAGCAATACCTTTCAGCAGGTCTACTGCGGAAATCATAGCACCGTTTTTATGAGTACGGTCAGCAAACGGGTAAAGTGCAGGTTTCGTTCCCGCTCCCCAGAACCAGCAAGAGTTTGCCGGATTCAAGCCTTTTTTCTTACGCTCTATGTTAATCGGATGATTTACCAGAATATCGTAACTCTTCTTCATCATATTGCGGAGTGCTTCATTTTCCGGCAGCTTATCACCTATTTTCTGTCCTAATACATCATGGGGCTGTACTAAATCTACAACCTCACCGTTTTCCCAGATTAAGCAGTGACGATAGCTCGTTCCCACATAAAAGTGGAAAATATCACTTTCCAGCTCTTTTTTTACTGCCTCTAATAATACGGCACATTCCTCCGTACTGATTTCTCCTGAGCTGTGATCGATAATTGTTCTGTCCTCATAATTTTCCTCTTCCTCGGAAAGAGTTACAATATTGCAGCGAAGTGCAATATCCGTATCTTTCATCGGCACGCCGATGGAAAGTGCCTCAAGGGGAGAACGTCCCGAATAAAATTCTCTTGGGTTATATCCTAAAACAGAAAGGTTTGCCGTATCACTTCCCGGTTTCATCCCATCTGGTATCGTATGTACCATACCGATTTCTCCTTTGGACGCTAACTCATCCATTTTAGGTGTTGTGGCATACTCTAATGGTGTTTTTCCTCCAAGACTCTCAATCGGACGATCTGCCATTCCGTCGCCAAGTATTACTAAATATTTCATGCTTTTCTCCATTTCCGCACGGCTTTTTCTTTTCACAAGTCTGCGAAGGTCGTGCAGACGCAGTCTTTCTTACTTATCTATCTTACTTATCTATCTTACGCAACACGGATGGTCTGTACGACATTTCCAAGTTCTGCTGCTTTACTTTCAAACTCTGCCTCTGTCATGGTCTCTGTCACAAAACCTAACTCTCCTGTCACACCCTCTGCTGCCACATAAGAAACATTGCCAAATACCTTTTCCACTGCTGCTTTATCTTCACTAGATACCCTTACAAAGAATTTGTTTACAGATTTTTTGTAATCCACTAATTCTAATTTTTTAGAGCTCCATTCCACTGGAATGTTCATATCAATATGTTTTGCCATCTCCACGATATCTGCAACCACTGCACTGGCGGTTGGAAGTTTTCCCGCACCGCTGCCGTAGAACATGGCATCTCCTAATACATTGCCGTGCACAAAAATTGCATTGAACACATCATTGACACTGTAAAGCGGATGAGTCTTTGGCAATAAATATGGAGCTACCATTGCCACATAGCCGCCATCTGTCTTTTTGCTGGAAGCTAATAATTTGATGGCTCTGCCCATTGCCTTTGCATACTTAATGTCTGTAGCTGTAATTTTGGTAATTCCCTCTGTATGGATATCTTCAAAATCCACCTGCTGTCCACAGACTAAAGAAGTTAATATCGCAATCTTACGGCAGGCATCATAACCCTCGATATCTGCGGTCGGATCTTTTTCCGCATATCCCTTCGCCTGGGCATCCTTTAATACATCATCAAATTCTGATCCCTCTTCTGTCATTTTGGTCATCATATAGTTCGTTGTACCGTTGACAATACCTGTAATCTCTTCGATTTCATCTGCAGTCAGACAGGAATTTAACGGACGAATAATCGGAATACCGCCGCCAACACTTGCCTCAAACATAAAGTTAACATTTTTTTCTTTTGCAAGAGCAATCAACTCAGCTCCTTTTGCCGCTACTAATGCCTTGTTGGAAGTCGTCACATGCTTTCCTGCTTCAAGCATTGCCTTTACAAAGGTATATGCCGGTTCCACACCGCCCATTGTCTCTACGACAATCTTTACTTCCTCATCCTCAACGATGGCTTTGTAATCGTGAACAATTTTTTCCTGAATCGGTTCTCCTGGGAAATCACGAAGGTCTAAGACATATTTTACTTCAATCCCCTCGCCCACACGTTTTGCGATACTGTTCTGATTAATCTCTAACACTTCCATCACACCGGAACCAATCGTTCCGTATCCCATAATTGCTGCTTTTATCATAATCTTCCTCCTAGTTAATATATCTCTCTTTCACAACTTGCAAATATGGAACTTTGCTCCATACTTGTGTTCGTCCAATCTTCGATATAAGAATTAAACGAACTATTCTTTAGCTAAAATCTTCACATAATGAATCCCATCCTGTTCTTCAATATGTGCCACCATCTCTGTCACATCCCCTGTCTGTGGCAATACATCCACGCTTAAGGTAAGAGAGGCAATTCCGTTAATCGGAATACTCTGATGAATGGTTAATATATTAGCATGAAACTCCGCTATGGTCTTTAGCACCACAGACAACAGTCCCGGTTCATCCTCTAACTGAATCACCATCGTAATGGTCTTTCCCTTTGTGGTCTCATGGAACGGGAAAATATCATCTTTATATTTATAAAAAGAACTTCGGCTAATTCCCACTTTCTCGGTTGCTTCCTGGACAGACGTAATCTTGCCGGAATCAATGAGCCTTTTTGCCTCTACCACTTTTAAAAGAACTTCGGGAACCGCCTTTTCTTTTAAAACAAAATATTGGCCTTTTTCTTTCATGTTTAAAACGATCCTCTTTCCTGCTGTGTTGTATTTTTTATAAACAGTCTATTGTGTTTTTTGTATTTCGTGTTTGTTTCACGCTAACATTTGTCCTCATGAGGAAGATAATAACATAAAGAGGCTGCGGGGGCAACCTCTTTTTGCTAATGTTACTTATAAATTTTTTTCATATATAATATAACTCTGCTATTTTAAAACTTTCTACCGGAGCCGCCGTGGCTTCTTCCCGAACTGCTGTGATGAACGCTGCTCCTTCCGCTGCTATGGGAACTTCCTCCACTGCTACCTCCGGTATCCTTCGGGATTCTCCGATGTGTAACTACACTGTTTACAAGCACATCTCTGCTGGTTTGTAAATCCATCTCACTGAATCTGCGAAACTCATACTGGTATGTACCAAACTTGAGGCGGTATTTGCCTACAATACTAACAAATACTATTGCAAAGACACCGGCTGCGATTACAACAGCAATCAGTATTTCCATAGGAGTGAGAGAATGATACACAGAAACTTCTCCCGTTTCCGTATCATAATTATACTGCCCATTCGGAATCCCTTTTTCGTAATACCCAGCTACCCCATCTATCATAACGCTTAAGCATTCCGCATAATTTCCAGCAGATATCTCTTCATAAGCATCATCTAATATGTAATCTAAACGTTCATCTGTCAGATAACGAATTGCCTCGCCACCGGTGGATAGATAAATTTCCCGGTTATCCATATCAATCAACGCCGCCACACCATCTTCCGTCTCGGGAGAATGTGCATCAAAAAAATCATCCGCATATGCCATAGAGCTTTTTCCTTCTGCATCAGCAGTGGTAACTGCATAGATATTCCATCCGGTTTTCTCCTTTAATGCTGAAATTTGTGCATCTAAGGAATTGATTTCTTCCTCCGTCAAAAGTTCTGCTTCATCATAGACATCGCCCTTTTGTGCTGCAAATACACTTATCTGCGCAGGCAGAAGAAACAGAAACATCCATAATAATAACTTTCTTATTTGCTTTTTCATCCGAAGAACCCTCCTAACAGTGCCAACGCCAACGCTGCTAATGCAGAGATTGCACTCACAAGCGTTACCTTCGCATAATCAATGGGAAGTTCCCCACAGACCTTCCCGGTCTGTCCATTCATGGAATAATAATAAATTTTGCCATTCTTCGCCTTATAGGTGAGTGTCCATACCGGGAATAACACATAAGACCAATCTTCTTTTTTGGGCACAATATTAGAGTTTGTCACAGAAACAGAATTATAGCCACTGATGCTCTCCCGCAACAGTCGTTCTGCACTATTCCTCATTTCCTGCTGCATTTTAGTCTCTACTTCCTGTCTCTCAATATCCCGGCGTTCTGCCAAAAATCCCGACAGATATCCCGTTTTAAACTCTTTCATCTCCGAAAAGTCATAAGGCATCAGACCTCTTGCCAGTTTCGCATTAGCCTTTTTCAACGCATTTTCAAAGAGGTGCTTTAAGGTAATGCTTCCGCCTCTCTCCACACTGTAATGCTTTGTTTCCGTGTACTCAATATCTCCGGTGCGCCACACCCTGACATTTCTCGCCTCTGCCTGCATAGAACCGTTAAGTTCCACATCATAAAGCCAGTATGGGAAATATACTCCCGTCATACTCTCTATCTGCTTTTTACTGAAAAAAGCCTTCGGAACAAATTTCTTTTTGGAAATGTAATCGCCAAACCCCTTTTCTGCTGCCTCTCTTGTAACCGAAAAGGGAATGATTTTATTTGGAAGGTATTCCCCCTCTAAACGTCCTCCCAACACTACCGGATTATGGCAGTAATAACAGAAGGTTGCCGCAGTGGTTTCCTCCGTCACAATCTGCGCACCGCAACTAGGGCAGCTGTAGATAACGGTTCCATGTTCCGTTCCTTCTGTCTCTTTTTCTACTGTATCTTCTCCTGACGGACGATCCTCTTTTACAGAAGTTTCGCTTCCCTCTGCCGGTTTCATGGCATCAAGTTCTTCCTGTGAAAACAAATCTCCACAATATTCACACTTATACTTTTGTGTTGA
The DNA here is from genome assembly GCA_029006795.1 of Clostridiales bacterium. Classification (GTDB taxonomy): domain Bacteria; phylum Bacillota; class Clostridia; order Lachnospirales; family Lachnospiraceae; genus Roseburia. Next base: position 5,653 of record JAQXGQ010000025.1, read on the forward strand.
TGGATCAAAAATCAGCTCACCGTCACAGTTCGGACATTTATAACTGATAATCGCCATAACTAACTCCTCGCTTTTCCACAGTTGCTGCAGAACTTACCTTTATTCGTCTGCCCGCATTCACATGTCCATTCTGCTGCAGGTGCCGGTTTTCCGCATTCGCTACAGAATTTTCCGGTATTCACATGCCCACATTCACAAGTCCACTCTGCCGCAGATACCGGCTTTGGTTTGCCACACTCGCTGCAGAACTTTCCGCTGTTTACCTGACCGCATTCGCAAGTCCATCCCTCTGCTACGGACTGATTTCCGGCAGCTGCCTGCCCTTGCACCGGATTTTGCTGCATTGTATTCTGCTGCATATCTCCCGGGGTTTGCAAACTGCCTAGTCCTGCCAATGTCTGGTTCATGGCATTCATTCCCATGCCGACTCCCATAAAGCCTGCCATAGCACCGCCGGAATTACTTCCTGCATCCCGCACGCCTTCCGTAATATTCTTTACTGCCATACCGCGCATCACATTGAAATCTGTGCCAAGCATTGCACCTTCATTTCTCATATTAATGAGTTTCTGGGATTCCTCATCATAAGAAACGCTGGCAATACCCACGCTCTGGATTTCCATACCACGCATCTGATTCCACTCTTCGTCTAACGTGGTGGACATATATTTTCCTAATTCTCTCGCTTTCGAAGAAACATAGGATATACGAATGCCATCCGCAGACATCTGGTTAATAGAGGACTGCAATGCCTCTAAGAACTCAGATAAATACTGCTCATTGATGCTGTCAATATTCACTTTATCCTGATTTTTCGGAATAACCTCCGCATAAAACTGTAACGGGTTGGTAATTTTTATTGAGTAAGTACCATGTGCCCGCAAAAACAGCTCTGCGTTATAAAAATTATCAAAATAGTTAATGGGATTTCTTGTACCGAACTTGATTCCCTTAATTTCCTGCAAATTAATAAAATAAACCTTCTGTAAGGTCGGTGTCTGTCCGCCATACTTAATACGGTTGAAAGTCTCTTTTAAGGTCTCCCCGAACTCCCCGTTAAACAGTGATGGCATAGACGAGTTATCTACCTTATAATATCCGGGCTCAGCAGTATAATCTACTATCTTTCCGCCATCCACTAACATCATAAACTGGTTATCATACACATGAATCAGCGAACCGTTGCTAACCGTATTGTCTGTTCCTTTTTTATTCTGTCCGTTTCGTAACAGCACACCACTGGTAAACACAGTCTTATCACTCATATCGCCTGCTTCATAAACCTCAAGCCACTGGTCTGCAAGACCTCCCCCAATCGCCTGTGTAATTGCTTTAATAATTCCCATAATCTTCCTCCTTTTTGTTATACATGCCTGTAATCCACTTCATAAAAGCTATGGACAGACCATACTTTCACATTAACCGGTGTCACCGCCGAGCCACAGTATTCGCAGTACATCGCTCCAAGTCTCGTCACCGGTGCCCCACAATTAGGACAGGTAGTTCCAAAAGCATTCCCCTCTCCCACTAATGTTTCATCCTGAATATACATCAGTTCCACGTTATATTTTGTCTGTTCTAAACGTTTTTTATCTCCCTCCGTTACCACTCCGTCCTTCTCCTTATAATGGAAATGTCCCACAGCACTCTGGAACGTAATCATGCACTTTCCCTGCTGTCTGCTATAGTTGGTAATTTCGGTCTGATACACTGTTATCTGTTCATAATGCTCCGTTATTCCGGCTGTTTCATTTATCGCAATACGGTTCTTCACCTGAAGCTTAAAGTCCTCAGACAATTTCGCCACATCATCTGCATTTTCCAGTCCCGTAAAACTGCCGGAAAAGGAAGCGCCAGCTCCAATCGCCTGCAATGCCGCCACCAGTACATTTTCCACTTTGTCACGAAACTCTTCCAAATGGAAATCCGGGAAATCTCTCTGTATCTGTGGTGCAAATATTCTCGTCATGCCCGAAACGGACTTCGGTGTCATTGCAAGTTCATCTGCTTGACGCTCTAACCCTTCCGTTAAAGAATCCGTTCCAAAAACGCTTCTGGAAAAATTTTGTATCTTTTGCTTTACCACCCAGACGCAAATCAAAATGCCTGCAAATGCTATTACGGGTACCAGCCAAAGTATGACGCTACTCATCCTCGCCTCCAAGTCCTTTTGGACATCCCAAAGAAAGCCATTTTAAATAACCATTCATAAATAAATCTATCTTTCCGTCTAAGACGCTGTCCACATTTCCCGTTTCCACACCGGTACGGTGGTCTTTCACCATAGTGTAAGGCTGCATGACATACGAACGTATCTGGTTTCCCCAGCCGATTTCCGTCACCTCTCCACGAATGTCTGCGGCTTTCTCTGCGTTTTCCTGCTGTTTTAACAGATACAGCTTTGCCTTCAACATCTGCATTGCCTTATCCTTATTCTGGAACTGGGAACGTTCATTCTGGCACTGTACCACAATTCCCGTAGGGATATGGGTAATACGGATTGCCGAGGAAGTCTTATTAATATGCTGCCCACCGGCACCGCTGGAACGATAGGTATCAATACGAAGGTCATCCTCATTAATCTCGATATCCAAATCCTCTTCAATATCCGGCATGACATCGCAGGACACAAAGGAAGTCTGCCGTTTTCCCGCCGCATTGAACGGAGAGATACGCACAAGACGATGCACTCCTTTCTCGGACTTTAAATAGCCGTAAGCATTTTCCCCATTGACCTGAAACGTAATGGATTTGATGCCTGCTTCCTCTCCGTCAAGCGAGTCTAATACCTCTACCGAAAAGCCTTTGTCTGCCGCCCATCTGGAAAACATACGGTAAAGCATCGCCGCCCAGTCACAGGACTCGGTGCCACCGGCTCCGGCATGAAGAGAAACAATGGCATTATCACTGTCATATTCTCCGGAAAGCAGAGTTTTGATACGGATACCGTCATAGGTCGTAATAAATTCCTGCAAATTCTCCTCAATCTCAGGTATTAAAGAAGCGTCATTCTCCTCATACCCCATCTCAAGAAGCGTTTCAATATCTTCAAACTGTGTTTTTAAAGAAGCATAAGTTTCTACATCATCCTTCATGCTCTTTAATTCTTTCATTTTCTTCTGGGAAACCACCGGATCATCCCAAAAATTCGGTGCCTCCATTTCTCTCTCTAATTCCTGGATACGCTGCTCTTTATTAGCCAGGTCAAAGTGAATCCCTCACTTCCTGCAGCGGTTCCCTGTAAGAATTCAGGGTCACTTTAAATTGATCAAGTTCTACCACAGTATCACCTCTTTCATTTTTATTTCACACTTTATCAGTGTTAAACCATTTTTATTGTATAAGATACTTCCTTTTTTCGCAATGACTTCTCAAAATTTTCCGAAAAACAAATAAAAGCAGCAGTCCTATGGCTGCCCCTGCCGCATCAATACAAACATCGCTGATTTTTCCTGCACGCCCCTGTACAAACAACTGATGGCACTCATCTGTCGCCGCATAACAAATGCAAAACAACCATGCGCTCAAGTAGTAGATATACTTTTTCTCTGTCTGCCACCAATAAAAGAAAAATCCAAAGGAAAGCAATCCCAATATGGCATACTCTGTCATATGAGCTGCTTTTCTCACCGGATAGTCTATCCGCTCTGCCATCTTTTCTATGTCATTTTCCGCCATATCCAGCCCCAAAAATTCACCTGCCTGCTCTATCAGCCGGAAAGAAAATGTTCCGCTAATCTTTGAGGATTCCGATGCCGGCTGGTGGGAGAAAAGGAATATCACAACCATCCATGTTGCTAACATTCCTCCCCACCCAAGTCGTATCCATATTTTTCTCATGGTTATTCTATTTCCTCCATAAGTACTTCCACCGCTTTTTGCAGCTGATTATCATACTGCATCTCATACTCGGTTCCCTCCGGGTCTAAGTATTCGTATTTTAATTCAATATCCGGTTCAATTCCTACTCCGTGAATATAGTTTCCCTTCGGTGTGAAATATTTTGCCGTAGTCAGTTTCACGGCATCTCCATCCTCTAACGGGAAAATGCTCTGTACAATTCCCTTTCCAAAGGTAGTGGTTCCAATCAGTGTACCGTACTCATAATCCTTAATCGCTCCGGCTAAAATCTCGGAAGCACTGGCACTATCACCGTTAACCAATACAGCTAATGGATAATCCATATATGTATCTCCGCTGGAAGTATAGTCTTGTCTGTTGCCGTTTTTATCTTCTGTATATACCACGGTTCCTTCCGGTAAAATGTCATCTAATATCTGTACCACGGACGATACTAAACCTCCGCCATTGTAACGCACATCTAAAATTAAAGCCTTCATCCCCTGATTTTCCAAATCTTCCATCGCTTCTTCAAACTGATTCGCCGTCTCTTTTTCAAAGGAATCAATACGAATATATCCAATACCATTATCTAACATCTCATGGGAAATGCTCGGCAATGTCACATTTGCCCGCTCCACATCAAAGGACAGATACTCATTTGTGGAAGACCTGTATACCTCTAAATGAACCGTAGTACCTTCCTCTCCACGAATTAATTTCACCAGTTCCGTCACTTCCATGCTGGTGGCATCTGTATCATCCACCGAAAGAATAATATCCTCTGCTAAAAGCCCTGCCTCATCGGAAGGTGTTCCTTCATATATTTTTGATACAGAAACTACCATAGTATCCGGATCCTGACGCAATCCTGCTCCGATTCCATAATATTGCCCGGTAGTATCCATCTGCAGCTGGGCATAATCCTCCGCATTATAGTATACGGAATATTTATCACCCAAACCACTGATAAATCCCTCATAAAGACCGTCATGGAGTGCCGTTTCATCAGTCTCATCATAGTAGTACACATCCGTATATGCTTTCAGTTCCTCTATTTTTTCCACCGTCTTTTCATCTAATACGGAACTGCTGAGTCCACTGTTTCCTGCTTCACCGGTAACTAAAATCTTCACTCCCGCAACCTTACAGACTGCTGTAGTCAGAAGCGCTCCCACTAAAAGAGTTCCTGCCACGCCATACAACATTCCTCTACCTAACCCCTTTTTCTTTCCGGCATAGAAATCTTCTATCGGCTTCATTTCATTTGTATTTTCGTTGTTTTCCATATGCTGTGTGTCCATCTTTTTCCTTTCCGTTACAAAAACTATCATTCTATCCATAAGCCACTGTTTTTCATTATAACATTCATATGTAAAAAAAACTTGTTATTATGCAAAAATTAATAAATTCCCTGCCAAATGACAGGGAACTGTAACCACTCTCTTATTTTCAAACAGGCGTAAAGCCCTACCACTGCGAACAAAAATGTCATCCACCGAGATAGCTCCACGGGCTGACATAGCTTCCGTTTACCGATACACCAAAATGTAAATGGTTTCCGGTAGAAATTCCCGTACTCCCCACCTTCGCAATCACCTGTCCGGCAGATACCTCCTGTCCCGGAGATACAAGAAGTGCTGAAGCATGCATATAAACCGTATAAACTCCACCGCCGTGATCAATCATCACATAATTCCCCGCTGCACTGCTATAGGCTGCAGATGTGACAGTACCGGACGCTGCCGCCACAATGTCAGCTCCCGCCTCTGCACCAATATCAATTCCCTTGTGATTTGTGGAAGCCCCACTGGTAGGTGAAGTTCTAGTTCCGTAATCACTGGTAACTCTGGTGCTGCTCGGACAGGGCCAGGTAAATACCCCTCCGGTATAAGGATGATTGTTCTTTCCCGCTGCCGCTTTCTCTGCTTCAATCCGCTTAATCTCCGCAATCAACTCTTCCTGTGCCTGTATTTCTGCGGCATAATAATCTGCCTCGCTCTGTGCAGTATCAATATCATTTGCAATATTAGCAAGTTCTGTTTCTTTCTGCTTCATTAAAGCTGCCACGGAAGCCTTTTCCTCTTCCACCGAAGCCTTCATCTCCTGCAGATCCTCATAATCCTGCTCTAACTGCTTTTCTACTCCGGCAACGTACTCCACCGTTTCTTTATATTCTTCTAATTTTTCTCTGTCATAACGTTGTATTTCTGAAATATACTCCACCGAATTGAGCAGAGAAGAAATATCTTTTGCCTCTAGCAGCAGTTGAAGATATGTTGTATGGGAATTTTCGTACATAAACTGAATGCGTATCTTCATATCCTCATACTGTTGCGCCTCTATTTTCCTTGCTTCCTCTAACTGCTCTTTCGTGTCAAGAATATCATTATTTTTATCTTCCAGCTGCTTCTCTAATGTTGTGATTCGTTCTGAAATATTCATCAGTCTTTCATTTAACGCAGCTAATTTTTCCTCTGCATTTCCCTTTGACTGCTTTAAATCCGCAATCGCCTCTTTTGCCTCCGCAAGCTCCTTCTCTAATGCTTTCTTCTCTTGCTCCGCTTCCTTTAAAGAGGTAGAAACTGCTTTCGTGTTAGCAGAAGACGTAGCTGCAGCCTGTATAGACAGGTTAAACCCAAGCAGAAGAATAATCCCCAAAACAGCTGTTTTGTAAAAACGAGTTCCTTTTTTTAATGATTTCATATTACTATACTTTCAAATGTTTCCGAATGGTAATCCGGCTTCCAATAAATCCAATTCCCACACCCAGTATCAGTGCTACCGGCACTAAGGTATGAAACACTTCATCTACACTTAAAAACTTCACCATGCTGCCAATAAAGCTAAATTTATCTCCGATATATTCCACAATCCTCTGATACAGCACATATAAAATCCCCAAAGGAATTGCCGCACCAATCAGCCCGATAACAATCCCTTCCACCACGAAAGGCGCCCGGACAAAGTAATCTGTCGCGCCAATCAGCTTCATAATACCGATTTCTTCCCGGCGCACAGAAATACCAACTGTAATGGTATTACTAATCAAAAAGACTGCAACACCTAATAAAATCAGAATAATACCGACAGAAATATAACCTATTAAACTGTTGAAATCCGTCAGCGTGTTTGCAACCATTTCAGACTGTTTTACTTCCCGGACACCATCTATGGATTCCAGATAAGTTACCAGCGTGCTCTGCATGGAAACATCATTCATATAGATAGAATAGCTTGCAGAATTTGCCAGTGGATTGTCTCCCGCAAAACTCGCTGCAGCCTCTTCATTTCCCTCAAAATAAATCTCTTTATATTCTTCCCATGCCTCCTCTGCGGAAACAAACTCATATTTAGCGACTTCCACCCGTTCTCCGATTAATTCTCCGATTTCTTCAATACGCTGTTCGGTAATATCCTTGTCAAAAAATACGGTGACAGCCACGCCTGCCTCCACATCTTTCACCATTGCCTGAAAATTTGTCACGATGGCATAAAAAAGCCCAAACAGAAAAATGCAGGCGGTCATGGTAGCAATGGATGCCAGAGAAAACATCTTATTTTTCCAGATATTGAGCAACCCCTGCTTAATTGTATAAAAAAATGTACTAATCCTCATCCTGATAACCACCTGTGCTTTCTAAAATACTGCTATACGGTTCCTCGCTGTCTTCCACAATGACTCCCTTCTGCATCGTAATGACTCGTTTGTTCATTGCTTTTACGATTTCCATATTATGAGTAACAACAACAACAGTGGTTCCGTTATTGTTAATCTCCTCCATCAGCTTCATAATTTCCCATGCATTATTGTTATCCAGATTACCGGTAGGCTCGTCCGCCAAAAGAATCTTCGGTTTATTAATCAAAGCTCTTGCAATGGCAACCCTCTGCTGCTCGCCGCCGGAAAGCTGTCTCGGATAAGAACGGTATTTTGCTGCCAATCCCACCAGTGAAAGCATTACGGGAACATTCTTTTTGATGGAACGGTTCGACTCCCCGATTACCTTCTGGGCAAAGGCAACATTATCATAAATGTTCCTGTCTTTTAGCAAGCGGAAATCCTGAAATACCACACCTATATTACGGCGGAATTTCGGGATTTGCCTTCTTTTTATCTTATTCAGCTTTCTTCCGTTTATTGTGATTGTACCATCCGTCGGCTCAAGCTCCTTTAGCAGCAACTTTATCAGGGTTGATTTCCCGGAGCCACTGTCGCCAACGATGAACACAAATTCTCCTTCCTCAATGTTCAGACTCACGTCATTAAGTGCAGGCACCCCTGCAGAATAAGCCTTGCTGACATGTTCTAACTTTATCATAGTAATTCCTTTCTAGTAGTCTAATGACTCCATGTACTTCATATATTTAACAACCATAAGTGCGATTTTGAAAGTAATGGCATCCTCAAACACCCGCAAATCGAGTCCTGTGGATTTCTGTAATTTATCCAGGCGGTACACCAATGTATTTCTGTGAATGTATAACTGTCTGGAAGTCTCGGAAACATTCAGACTGTTTTCAAAGAACTTATTGATGGTAGTAAGCGTCTCTTCATCAAAATCATCCGGTGATTTACCGTCAAAAATCTCTTTGATAAACATTTTACAAAGCGGAATCGGAAGCTGGTAAATCAAACGTCCAATTCCTAATGTGGAATAGGCAATAACATCCTTCTCTTCAAAGAAAATCTTGCCTACGTCTAATGCCATTCTTGCCTCTTTGTAGGAGCGGGACACTTCTTTAATTTCATTCACAATCGTACCGTACGCCACATGAATATCATTTTCCGCATCAGAACGGAACAGATTCACGATTACTTCTGCTGTCTTATTTAATTCGTCATAGCCCTCATTCTCAGCAACTTCCTTGACAACAATAATATTTTTTTCATCTACTGCAGTGACAAAATCTCTGGTTTTCCCGCCAAAGATACCTCGGATACGCTCTAATTCATTTCCATCCTTGTCACGGTTTGTCTCCACAATAAATACCACTCGGCGCACATCCGTATCAATATGTAATTTTTTCGCCCTGTTATAAATATCTACCAATAACAGGTTGTCTAACAGCAGGTTTTTGATAAAATTATCCTTATCAAAGCGCTCCTTGTATGCTACCAGAAGATTCTGTATCTGAAAGCTGGCAATCTTACCCACCATATAGACGTCATCACTGTCCCCATTAGCAAGCAGAATGTACTCTAACTGATGCTCATCAAATACTTTAAAAAACTGACATCCATTTACTACCTGACTGTCTGCCGGTGACTCTACAAATGCCATTGCCGGTTCTATATACTGATCCGTTTCCGGAAATGTTGCCGCAAGAACTTTTCCTTCCACATCAATAATACATAAATCAATCCTGGTAATTGCTTTTAAACCATCAATTGTATTCTGAAGTATTTGATTTGAAATCATAATCTTCGCTCCTTCTCATTCTGTTTCATTTGAAACATCTTTCCGGACACATCCGTTGTCCGGTAATTTTACCTAGGCAACTTTCACAATAAATTTGACATATCTATCTCTTTCGAAAATTACCTAGCATTTATTTTAATGCAAAACAGCAAAAAAAGAAAGAGGAAATGCATATTTTTTATGCACTTCCTCAACTTTTTTTTCGTTTTTCCGTTTTTTTGTAATATACATAGTTCACAAATAGGATTTTTGTACTATTTTGTGTATTCCAAAAAGCCCTCTCCGAGAACTTCCCTTGCATCTGATACAATCACAAACGCCTCCGGATCTGCCTCTTGAACAATCTCTTTTACCTGAACAATCTCCTTCTGGGAAACCACACAATAAAGCATACATTTCTCCGCACCGGAATACATGCCTTTTGCATGAAGTCCTGTGACACCTCTGTCTAAATCCTCCAGAATCCGTTTTGCCACCAGTTCATATTTATCGGAAATAATAAATGCCACTTTCGAAAATTTAAATCCCTCCATCAGGGCATCTGATACTTTGCAGGTAATAAATATCGCCACAATCGCATACAGGGCTGCATGAATACCAAACACATACATTCCTAAAAGAACAATTGCACCATCTAACAACTGCATAATCTGTACAATAGAATAATGGCGCAGATAATGCTGTATCAAAGTTGCCACCATATCTGTTCCACCGGTAGTAGCTTTTGCCAGTAAAACAAATCCCATTCCGGCACCGCCAATGACACCTCCGAACACCGCAGCAAGAATATAATCTCCCTGCGGCAAATCCACCGACGGAATCACATAGAGCCATGCAGACAATAGCATCGTACCTATCAGGGTCCTGCCAATAAAGCGTCTTCCTTTTATTTTTAATGCAAAAAGAAATACAGGAATATTCAGCACCAGGTTGGTAAACCACAAAGGAATGCCTCCCTCAAAAATCCCTCCTGTCACCTCTTTTACAATAATGGCAATACCTGTAAACCCTCCTGTCACCAGGCTAATCGGATCGTAGATACACTGAATGCTGGCGGCAACAAGTGCAGTTCCTAAAAGCAAAAAAATATAATCTCTTACCGTTGATTTTTTATATAATAATTTCTGCATATTATGCCTCACTCACCGGGTCTGTTTTCCTCCATCTTCTTTTCATATTTTTCGATACTGCTTTTTAGTCTGCCCCGATGTAACAGACTTTTAAATTTCTTTTTCATACCACTTTTTTTCCCTATTCCGTTTTCACCTAGTCCATACCAGATTTTTGCACTGATTTTGTCCTTATGCTCCCAGAAAAAATGTTCCTGTTTTGGAGCAGGCAAAACGGAAAGTACAATGTCCGGGTTTGCCGCATTCAAATCATTAATCACCGCTTCTAGATTGCCGACGCAATTCTCTAACGCATACTCACCCTCTAACAGCAGCTTCGGATATTCCTCTAACAACTGCTGTTTTATCTTTTCAGTTTTTTCTTCGGTTTCTCCCAGAAGGAAAATACGTTTCCGGTTTCTCTCTATCCTTTTCATAAATTCAAAGAAAAAATCGTTTCCCTCTGTTTCTTTCATACGCTGCATGGTTTTTGCACCTGCAACCTCAAGTATCTCTTTTTCTCCTATTACCGCTAAATCCAGCGAAGAGATAACCTCCTTCAGCACAGGGTCATGCTCTGTCTCCATCAGCATCTGCATGGAAATGTTTTCTATGGATTTTGGAAAATTGTCATCAGGAAATGCCTCTACACGGTGAATTGCCTCACGCACTGTATAGTCATCCAACTGCATGCCAAGAATGTCTATCTTTTTTATCATATATTACACCTATTCTATTCAGAAAAAAATACATATGGAGTAGTATATCAAAATTTATTTTATTTTTCAAGAACACCCACATAGCCCTTTTTTACTATTTTCCTAAAATTGACAGACTTTTTTTGTCCCTTCCGGCTTTTTTTTCAAATTTGAATTGTCAATATATTTTTCCCTTTTTTTCGGATTTTTATCAACTTTATTATTTCTACACAAAACAAATATTCGATTTTTTTACTATGTAAACCACAAATTTTTCCCTTTTTAATGTGGATAATGTGAATAACTTCGTGTATAACTCAATTTTTCCGTTTTTTCGCCACCTTTGTTGTGGATAACTTTTGGGATAACTTTTTCGCATTATCCGAATTTTATTTTATATTTCATTTCTTTTGTGCATTTTGTATATCTGCCCTCTTCTGTTTCCCTCCTTCCATTTTTTGATTGTTTCTCTTTTTTATTTTTTTCATTCTTTTTTTTCAATTTCATCTTTTCAATTTCAAAAGAGACGGTAGAAACATACGCTTCTACCGCCTCTTTGTCTTTTATTATGTATTTAGAAAATTCTTCTTACACAAATCGGAGTCCTGTAATTTACGCTGGAATACTTGATACCGCTCTCCGGTGTACTGGCATGTACGATAGTGCCTCCTCCAACATAGATGCCAACATGTCCACTGTAACATACGATATCACCCGGCTGTGCCTCGGATAAACTTACCTCATAGCCACATCCTCTCATGCCGCTAGAAGAATGTGGAAGTCCAATACCGAATGCTGCATATACGCTCATAACAAATCCGGAGCAGTCAGCACCGCTTGTCAAACTGGTTCCTCCATATACATATGGGTTACCGATAAACTGGGAAGCATAGGCTGCTACAGCCTGTCCATTAGAACTGCCCGGTGCGGAGTAGCTCTGGCTGCTCTTAGCACTGCTAGAACTTTCATTTTTCTTTCTGGCTGCGTTTGCAGCTGCATCAGCGCGTCTACGCTCTTCTTCCTCTTTTGCAAGTCTGGCTTCTTCTTCTGCCTTAGACTCTGCGTGCACAAACTCTGTGCTCATAATGACATAGTCCTTAGAGACATATCCTTCGCCTTCCTCAGTAGTAACCTTTGCCCATCCTTCCACAGACTCATCTAAAACTACCAGATCGTCTTCAATCGGAACCATCGTTAAAATGCTTGCATCAGTAGAAGGCTCTGTTCTGACATATAAGGTAGTGGTGTTGACTTTGGCGTATCTGGTACTAACCTTCTTCGCCAGTTCCTCATCTCCTGTCACCACATACTCGCACTTTACATATCCATCCACGCTGCCGGATTTAATGCGATACCATCCATTGTCAGTGGTCTCTAACACGGTAGCTGCAGAATTGTTATATAATTTTCCCACAACCTCACTCTCGGTATTGGCTTCTGAACGAACATTTACATAATTATCAACCTGGGCAATCGCAATGTCTGAATACTCGGATGTAACAACCGGTGTTTCATTCTCACTGACCTGTTCTTTCTCCTGTGCTGCCAACAAGACTGCTTTCTCACTACTCTCCTGTAAGACCTGTCCTATTGCTTCTGATACCCCCGCCATTGGCGACTTACCTGTCTCAAATGCAATCTCAGTTACATCAGCAGCTCCTGCCAGTGGATTTGCATAAATCTGTGCACATGGCCAGCTTACCAACAATGCCCCTGCTAATAAACAGCCTGTGACTCTAACCATTCCTTTCTTCATCCGTAAATTGCCTCCAATATTTACCCTTTATTACGATTTGTTACAAATTTATTACATTTATTACGTGATTATTATATCAAAGCCTCTATACTATGTCAACTGCTATTCCACAATTTTTCTCATAATTTTCTCATAATTTTTTCTCATAATTTGCGGATTTTGTTACTGTTCACTCCGCTTGTTCCACCGGATTACCGATACAGATAATGTTCCACCGAAGTAATGGCATTTGCACCGTCTGCTGCAGCCGTTACTACTTGCCGTAACGGTTTTGTCCGCACATCTCCCGCCGCAAAAATTCCGGCTGTCCCTGTGGCACAGTCTTCTGCTGCTTTGATATATCCCGCATCATCCATTGGCACCTGACCTTCAAACAGTGTCGTGTTGGGCATAATTCCTACTGCTATAAACACACCGTCTGCCAGAAGCTCTGTCATCGTTTCCGTTTTCTTATTATATAAGGAAACTCCCGTCACCTTGCCACTGCCACAAATTTCACGAACCTCCGTATCCCAGATTACTTCAATATTCTCTGTGGCAAAGACCTTCTCCTGGAGGACTTTTGCACCTCGAAACGCATCCCTCCTGTGAACAAGGTAGACTTTACGACATCCTCGGGCAAGAAAAAGAGCATCTTCTAATGCCACATCGCCCCCACCGACTACTACCGTATCTTTTCCCCGAAAAAAAGCACCGTCGCAGGTAGCACAATAAGATACTCCCATACCGCAAAATTCTTCCTCCCCCGGTACCCCCAATTTCCGATGTCCTGCTCCGGTAGCAATAATGACAGTTTTTCCCTCATAAACATTCTGATCCGTCACTACCTTTTTTATCTCTCCGGAAAAATCCACAGAACTTACTCCCTCTGTTATGACCTTTGCTCCTAAACCATCTGCATGGCTGCGAAATTTTGTTCCCAAATCAAAACCGCCTATTCCGGGAAGTCCAGGATAATTATCTACTTCATAAGTATTTAAAATTTGCCCTCCACTCATAGGCTGTTTCTCTATAGTAAGTACCTTTAGTTTTGCCCTCTCTCCGTAAATTGCCGCAGAAAGCCCTGCTGGTCCACTTCCAATGATAATTGTATCGTACATATATTTTCTCCTTTTATCATATTTCCATTCGTTTACTCCATTTCTGCCTCCTGCCGGATACAGACTCCTTCGAACAGTATATCACCTTTTCGTGGAAAAAACTCTATTTTCTTTGTGAATTTCGTGAATTGTTTTTCCGGTACTTCTATGACATAATGAAATCAGAAAAAGGAAAGGAGGCTTTTTTATGGATTTGGCAAATGTATCTTCCGCATTAAGCACGCTTTCTGCCTACGATGCGTCTTCTTCCGTCAGCCAGGGCAGCCTTGCATATGCGGTAGGAACCGCAGTACTGGATAATCAGCTTGAGATGAACGAGGAACTGAACGCCTCTATGATTCGGATGATGGAGCAATCTGTAACACCGCACCTCGGTGGGAATATCGATGTTTATGCATAGCTTTCCTAAAAAAGAGCCATTTGGGACTTCCAAACGGCTCTTTTTCCTTATTTGATTGCGATTGCTTCAATCTCTAACATGACATCTTTCGGTAAACGTGCTACTTCTACACAGCTTCTTGCAGGATACGCATCTGTAAAAAATGTCTGATATACTTCGTTAATTGCTCCAAAATCATTCATTTCTTTGATGAATACAGTGGTTTTTACCACCTTATCCATACTGCTACCTGCTGCCTGTAATAAATTTGAAAGATTTTTCAATGCCTGTTTTGCCTGTTCTACAGAGCCTTCCGGAATCTCGCCTGTCTCCGGTACTACCGGGATAATTCCTGATGTATAAACCATTCCGTTTACTTCGATTGCCTGGGAATATGGTCCGATTGCTGCCGGAGCCTTGTCTGTACTGATTACTGTCTTCATAATGTCCTCCTTTTTCTAATGACGTAATTATCTAATCTGCAATGCACATTTGAACACTTTTAGCACTGTTCCATGCTTTCTGCAAATTATAGCACACTCTAATCAATTTTACGAATCGATTTTTCGTTAATTTCAATGCGGCGTTCCTTATAGAGATGTCCCACTGCCCGTTTGAAGGCATTTTTGCTAAGCCCTGTTTCTCTCTTAATAACCTCCGGTGAGGCTTTATCCGTAAAAGGAAGTACTCCCGCAAATTCCTCAATGATACCCATTACTTTCTCTGCATCCACATCCATCTGCAGATATGCCTTTTCACGAAGTGTAATATCCAGTTTTCCGTCCGGTTTTACGTTGGTGACCTTTGCCTCAATCACATCTCCAATCCGCAGCATTTTTGTATCTTCGTGGGAAGGTATCATAGCCGAATATTTATCATCCACAGCTACAAAGGTTCCGAAATTATCGCTAAACTCATAGACCCTACCGTTTACCATGTCCCCTTTTTGATATGGTGCATCCGTAGACAGCAAATCGTAAAGTTTCTTCATACTAGCACAAAGTCTGCGGCTTTTATCTATATACAAAGTCACTAAAACCTCATCTTCCGGCTGAACCTTTGTGGTCATCTCTTTATATGGAAGAAACAGGTCTTTTTCTAATCCCCAGTCAAGAAATGCTCCTATTTTTCCGACCTCTAACACTCTCAAAACGGCAAGTCCGCCTAAGGTCAATGCCGGGCGGTTTGTAGTTGCAATCAGCCTGTCCTTTGAATCCTTGTATAAAAACACTTCGATTTCATCACCGCATTTACATCCTTCCGGCACCTGTTTTTCCGGCAGAAGTACCCTTGTCTCATCCTCCGAGTGCTCTGCAAGGTATACTCCAAATTCTACTTTTTTGATTACGGTTAATTTCTGATATTCACCTAATTTCATAATCTCCTCATTCTGCCTATTCAGGCTTTTCACTTATATTCTTCTAAAAACTGTATCACTGCATAGGGTACTTCATTTTCATCTGCCAATGTAACCGTCACCTGATGCTCCTCTGTCACTACTATAGGATATAGGACATCCCCTAACACTGCTGCCTTTTTATATTCGGCACGAAGTCTCCGCACCTTAAATCCCTCCGGCAGATATTCCTCAGCCACAACAACGTATTTTCCATTGTTCATGTGATGATTTGTGTCAATGAAGAAACGTGCCACCCCAACAGGTTCCTTTTTCTCCACATTTTCACTTTCCGGCACATTGATTTTCCGTGGTGCCCACTCACCCTCTATTCCTGGCTCAATGTCCGAAATATAGGCTTCTTTCATCGCTTCACTGATACGTGTAGGACACATGTTGGTGAGATCCATGAATACCCATACGGAATTGGCATCTGCGAGAACATTTCCCTCTTCATCTTCAACAGTAAAGTTACGATAGCCATAAAAACTTTTGAAATCATAAGGCCATGTGCAGACACGGATATGCTCTCCCATTTCGGGATAACGGTTTATCCGTATCTCCCAGGAAGATAACACCCAGGCTGTTTTTGTCTCTGCTAAATGTTCCACTCCCACACCTAAATCCTCTGACTGGAAAGTGCAGCAATCCTGAAGATAATCTAATAAGGATGGAAGTGTTATTTTTTTTTCACTGTCTACTTCGCTGTAACGCACACGACTTTCAAAATGGTACATGGTACACCTCGCTATTTCTCCATTTCTTTTCAGAAACATATTGTTTTATCCGTACTTATGATATTATATCGTTTTCTTTGAAACAATACAACACAACATTTCCTATGAAACAAAAATAACCTCAGCAGATTTCTCCACTGAGGTCTTCTTAGCAGGGCTACAAGGATTCGAACCTTGAAATGACGGAGTCAGAGTCCGTTGCCTTACCGTTTGGCGATAGCCCTAAATCTCTTGTGTGACAAGCTGTTGCGCTGTCAACAATAGCTATTATATAAGAGCTTCCCAAAAAAATCAAGTGTTTTTTTCAAAAATTTCTAATTTTTTTCCAACCAACGCATATAAAACCTCGTCGCCCCAGGAAATATGGGCATTTCCGCTGGTTACTTCTGTCACTTCTTTTTCAATTTTTTCCTGTAATTCCTTTGGAACCATCAAAATCAACTCTACTTTTTCCGTATAAACAGTATCTATCATTGTCAGCCCATTCTGGGCTACAAGGTACTGCAATTTTCCCAAGCCATTATAGTCTGTACCAATAGTTAATTTTCTGCCTTCTTTCTTATCAATAATGGTACTCGCCAACAATCCCTCCTGAGTCGCCTTCTGGTAGGCTCTCACCAGTCCGCCTGTACCGAGAAGCACTCCGCCAAAATAGCGGGTCACAACCACTGCTACATTATGTATCTCTTCTCGCAGCAGCACATCTAACATCGGACGCCCCGCTGTCTGTGCCGGTTCTCCATCATCAGAGCATCGGCTGATTTCCTGCCTTTCTCCAATAACGAACGCAGAACAGTTATGTTTTGCATCCCAGTATTTCTTTTTCATTTCATTAATAAATGCGGTAGCTTCCTCCTCCGAAGTCACGGGACGCACCGTAGCAATAAAACGTGATTTTTTTTCAACGATTTCTGCTTCTCCACCGGAATAAACTGTTTTCATCTGCATACCTCTTTTTCTTTTATACGCTCTGCACTTTTATCTGCTTATTTTATTTAAAGTGCCATGTATTTTTTTCAATAAACGGAAATCTGTATTTTATGGTATCATGCTTCTCCCATTTTACGCAACCAAAATTAAAATATCCCTGTAGATATTCTTAAAAATATATGAATAAACCGCCATATTTTCAGTTTTTTCTTTATTCTGACACGTTTCTCTGTTATAATATCGAAAGATATGGTATCAGATAGATATCACATTGTGGGCTATTTTTTATTTCAGAAAAGGAGGCCATCATGAATTATGGAAAGAAAAGTACACGGAAACAGCAAAAAGAATTAGTTTCCAAAGGTACCATGATTCGCAAAAAATTCTATGTGATTTTTTGTAAGGCATTGCTTATATGCTTTTTTGCCGTCATCATTGTGGGCGGCTGCTCTGCCTTCGGTGTCATCAGCGGTATTATTGATTCCGCTCCTACCATCGAAGACATTGATGCTACACCAACCGGTTTTCTTTCTACCGTGTTAGACTGCACCGGAATGGAAACTGCCACCTTAGTTGCATCCGGCTCTAACCGAAAATACGTGACCATTGATGAAATCCCCGAAGATTTGCAACACGCCTTTGTTGCCATTGAGGATGAGCGTTTTTATGACCATAACGGTATCGATTTAAAGGGTATTATTCGTGCCGGTGTCAAAGGACTTACCACAGGTCATTTTTCAGAGGGAGCCAGTACCATTACCCAGCAGCTTCTAAAAAATACGGTATTTACCGGTTGGACAAGTGAGTCCTCTATGGCAGAGAAATTTGAGCGAAAATTCCAGGAACAGTACCTCGCCCTTCAATTAGAAAAAGTAGTAAACAAAGACTGGATTTTGGAGAATTATTTAAATGCCATCAATCTCGGGCAGAACACTTTAGGTGTGGGTGTTGCTTCAGAGCGCTATTTTGGTAAGGATGTATCAGAGCTTTCTCTTTCCGAATGCGCTGTACTTGCTGCCATCACCCAGAGTCCAACCAAATACAATCCAATTTCCCATCCTGAGGACAATGCAGAACGACGGAAAAAGGTGCTCACCAATATGCTTGATCAGGAATATATCACCCATGATGAATATGAGGAAGCCCTTGCCGATAATGTCTACGACCGTATTCAGCTTGTCAATATTGAAACTAAGAGTGATAATGTAAACTCTTATTTTGTAGATGAACTGACAGACCAGATTATTGCAGACCTCGTAGAACAAAAAGGTTATACGGAAACTCAGGCATATAAAACTTTATATCAGGGTGGTCTTACCATTTACTCAACCCAGGATCCGGAAATCCAACAGATTTGTGATGATGAAGTCAACAACTTAGACAATTATCCGACTTCACCGAAGGTATCTTTCTCCTATCGTGTTTCCATCCTCTCTCCGGACGGTACGATTTCAAACTATAGCGAACAGACGATGCTTTCTTACTATCAGGCAACCAAAAGCCGCGATTATAACATCAACTTCAATTCCGAAGAGGATGCGGCAGCTGCCATTGAACAGTATAAAGCTGATATTATGAAAGAAGGTGACACGATTGTAAACGGCAGTGAAACTGTTACCTATACATTACAGCCTCAGGCGGCTTTAACCGTGATTGACCAGTCCAGCGGCGAAGTGAAAGCTCTAGTCGGCGGACGGGGCGACAAAACTGCCAATAAAACTCTAAACCGTGCCACAGACACTACCAGACAGCCGGGTTCCACCTTTAAAATTATTGCTGCCTATGCAGCAGCACTTGACGCAGGTGGTTTGACTTTGGCGGACGTGCAAGATGACGCTCCTTATACCTACGGCACCGGTGAAGGGGCTTCTGTAAGTAATTATGATGGTCGTTATCGTGGATTTACGACTCTGCGTGAGGCAATTACCTACTCCATCAATATTGTAACCGTAAAAACCCTGGCACAGATTGGTCCTTCTTTAGGATATGATTATATTATTGACTTTGGTTTTTCCACCATCGGTCTTGATGAAAGTTCTAACGAAACACTTGCTCTAGGTGGACTGACCCACGGTGTCACCAACCTAGAACTGACTGCGGCTTATGCTACCATTGCAAACAATGGTACTTATATCAAGCCAAAATTTTATACAAAGGTATTAGATCACGACGGGAACGTTCTTCTGGACAATACCTCTCCGACCTCCCATACTGTCCTAAAAGAAACGACAGCATGGCTTTTAACAAATGCAATGGAAGATGTTATGACACAGGGAACCGGTACTCCTGCTTACTTTGGCAATACAATGGCTCAGGCAGGTAAATCAGGTACTACCACGAAGAACCGTGATGCGCTATTTGCCGGTTATACCCCTTATTACACTTGCGTGGTATGGGGTGGCTATGATGACAACTCACCACAAAACGGCGGGCAGACTACTTATCCGAAGAAAATCTGGAAATCAGTCATGTCAAAGCTACACGAAGACCTTCCTTACAAGGATTTTACCCAGCCTTCCGGCATCGTGACTGCACAGGTATGCCGTGAATCAGGAAAACTTGCTATCGCAGGTGTCTGTGATAACGATCCTCGCGGAAGTGCTGTCTATACCGAATATTTTGCTGCAGGCACCCAGCCAACGGAATACTGCGACCACCATACCTTAGCAAATATCTGTAATGACTCCGGACAGTTAGCCGGCGGCTCCTGCCCATTAACCTCGTTAAGCCAGAGAGTCTTTGTCATTGGCGGTACACCGGGTACGGAAGACAACAATTATCTACTGTTAGATGGCATTACCACCACATGTACACTGCACAATGGTGAAAATGCTACCTATCAGGGAGCGCAGTTTATTTCTCCGGTTCCGGGAGTTACCACCTCGCCGGAACCTACACCGGAGACCGATACTGCTCCGACTACGGATGCTGGGATTCCGCCCGAGGCAAACGGGCAATAAAAGCACTTACACCGAAAGGGCTGCCGCACTTATTTTTCAGTGCGACAGCCCTTTTATTCTTTATATATGCACAATTTCATTTAACTGTTCGGCGGCTTTTTCTGCCTTTAAAAGGCTTTTCTCTCCTCCGCAGCATAATTCAATCATTCCGTTTTCAACTCCTGCTAAGCGCTCCCATTCCTCCTGTTTGAGACTTCCTGCGTACTCTTTTAGGGTAAAATTCACCAACCGTTTCATATAGCGCCCCATTGCCATTTTTGCGCTATCCTCATTATCCATTTTTTGTTCAATACCCAGTATCTGTTTTTTATTTTCTACTGTTTTTTCCTGCCGTTCTGCATTTTCTTCACTGTTTTTTACTTTAACCGCATAATACTCAAATGCTTCTTCTAAGGCGTCAAAAAACTCCATTCGGAAATTTACCGGGCGTAGGAATACACGAAATACATCTCTCTTGTTAATGAAAAAATGAAGCTGTGCAGCACTTATGGTAGTTGTATAGATAATACATGCCGTATTCGGATGCGCACGATTGATATAACTGATTAGCTGTTCCCCATTATAGCCGTCCATAGTAAGTCCTGTCACTACCACCTGATATTCATTCTTTTTAAGTAGCGCAGCTGCCTCTAACCCATTCTGCGCAGTCTCAATCTGAATGTCTTTATCCTTCATCGCATCTAAAAATTCCTGGATGATGTCTCTGTACTTACTGATAAATAGAAGTTTCCTTGCCATATCTTTCCCCTCATCCCATAAAAAAGTTTTCCTTGAATCAAGTATACCACCCTTGTACTTATTTTTACAATTTAACTCTTCTTATTTTCAAGGCTTTGCGCTTCCTCGTCTGTTTGTCTGTCATCAGTTTTCCCAGACAAAT
The DNA here is from genome assembly GCA_029006795.1 of Clostridiales bacterium. GTDB lineage: Bacteria > Bacillota > Clostridia > Lachnospirales > Lachnospiraceae > Roseburia. The sequence goes on from JAQXGQ010000025.1 coordinate 26,861, forward strand.
TCCCAGACTATTTTTCTGGAAACAGCTTTCCTATCTTTCTGGGAAATACCTCTGTGCGCACATAATTTTTATTAAAATATGCAATTGTGTCTTTATGACGTTTGAATGCAACATTCTCCAGCGAAAGCACCGCAGCAACCGTATGAAATATTGCATAGTAAGCTCGATTACTAGCAGCCTTCAAAAGACCCGCTGAATAATTTAATTGTGCAGATTTCAAATCATCTCTTGCCTGCTGCAATCGCCCTTTTGCCAAATCCTGCACATATCCGGTTTCCTTCTCATCAGCCATTGATTTCAATACCCTCCTTTGCCACATTATTATAAAATGGGTAATTTGGTATCCAGATTTTGAAATGCCCTGCATTCTTTACAATCGGCATAATCTCTGAGTCGTATTTTTCATTGATATCATAGGTATAATCTCTGACTGCGCGCATGTGTTCGTGTATCCTATCATCATCGCATTTTACCAATATCATAACATCAATATCGGAATCAAGACGATTATCACCTCTGGCATAAGAGCCATACAAAAGCGTTTTCTCATAATCACGCCCGAAAATATTTTTTATTCCATTAACATATTCTCTTAAAATGTTTGATATACTTACTGGCATTCCATTTCCCCCCCCTTCAGTAGCATCCTGCTTGTAGCTGTTTCCAGATTATCCAATCTACCTTGCTTCCTTTGCAATATTTCTATAATATGGAAGCTTCCCCTTGTACTCTTCAAATTCATCATAAGGAATTACTGTTGGAGAAACGACCACATCATCTGCTCCATAAATATCGTGATAGCATTGCACCATTTGACTTGTAATCTGATGTAATTGTGTCTGTGTACACATGTGGCATTCCTCCTTTCCTTAAACATTCCTATTTCTTATCTTGAATTATAATGGAATCCTCGCAACTATTCAATAGACTTGTTGTTGTTTTCCTCGGGTTGATAAATATCCGATATCCGGGCAGCCGTTACCATCTGCACAAATCTTAGCCACAAATTTTATTAATGCTTTGTCTGACCGAACCGACGTTTACAGGCTTTCCCTTAGTATTTACAAATAAGAGATTTTCAAACTCGCCCTTTATCTCTTTTTATATCGGATCAATAATAATTCTTCTCAACTCCAATTGCCTCTTGATTGCTTCCTCTGCCTCCGGTACTAAATAGCTATCCCAAATACTCTCTCTGTTCCGCAGATACCATTTGCAGATAATCTTCCATATGAAGTTGTCTGTTCTTAAATCCACTTTCAGTTACATTCATTGCTTGTGCCTCCTAAAGTTCAGTCCTTCACTGATGTTTGCAACCATTCAGCTACTATGACCTCTGCTGACTTCTCGTCATTCGTTGTTACTGACGGATTTCATACTCTGTTTCCATCCGCTGACGAGACCTCCCTTGGTACCACACGTCACTTTCTCTCCATACATCTGCCACATATACTATAGTTAATTCCGAGTAGTTATTGGACTTCAGTTTGTTATGCAACCTTATCCTTAACTATAGCCTCATGTGATTTCTGTTCGTCAGACCAGAGATTTGCTTCCACCTTCCTTCAGATTCCACCTCACGATGAACACCCTTGGTGTTCAGCTGTATCCTTCCCACTACTAGGGCGGATTAGGAACTTTCATCCATTAGTGACGTGCGCCGCAAGGCGCACATAGAAAAACCGAGAGAAATTAATCCTCCCGGTTTATCGCTTAAATACAGCTCACTCAAAATATCTTTTTACCTCTTCCTCTGTCAGATGATATTCCTCCATGATCTCCCTTTGGATTTCTTCCTCGGGTAATTGATTCTTTCTCTGGAGCATGATAATCTTCCTGATACTTTTATTCAAAGTCTGATTCAATACCTGATTCTGTTTATCTATGATATCTTTCTGCTCATCTATGGTGTCCTGCATTTCATCGATCATATACTGTACTGTGTTTTTGTCAAGCTCATAC
>JAQXGQ010000026.1 GCA_029006795.1 Clostridiales bacterium
TGCCATAGAGCACCTCCGAATAATCTTCTGGTTATATTATAGCCATTGTTCCGAATAAAATCAATGTATTATTCGGAACAATACAAGATTTTATTCCGAACAATACCTCCTATTAATATAATATCTCCTTGTCAATCCCTCTTTCACAAACTCGTTTTTCTCATAAAAGTGCTGTGCCACTTTGTTTGTCAGCGCTGTATCTGTATCGAATCGACTTATCCCTCTACTATACAGAGCACTCTTTAAGGCAGTCATGCATTTCGAACCGAGCCCCTTACCGCACAGATTTTCATTCATGAAAATCCACCTCAGATATGCGATATTTTTCTGCGGAAGAAAATGTATTTCGCAGCCGCCGACTACGGTATTATCCAGGATAAAATCGCAATACTGCTGTCTTCCGGCAGTCTCGTCGTGCCATTTCAGATTGATGTCTGTATTCTTTTCACTGTCTAATGTTGAAGAGTAAAACATATTTTCATGTTCTATGGCAAAACCGTTCTGTATCAATAGATTATGAATCGTTCCAAATCCTTCAAACAGCTTTCCATGCCGTGCATAGCAGGACATACCAAAATAATGGAAAAACGCATAGACTCTATCTGCGGTATCCAAAAGCTGTTTTTCCATACTGGATAAATCCTGTCAGTTTGTCATCAAGATATGCACCTACGGTTGTTAAATCCGAAAATAAAGTTCTGCCATCCCCATCCATATCATAAAAATAGGACGTTTCCCAGGTATCGAAGTCCACCTCATAATGATATGGGAAGGATAAATTCACCATATAATTGTATATCCCTTGTATTTACTACTTTCTTTAATTCAATGTTCATTCCTTATTCCTCTCTGATATCATTCGCATTTTGATCTTAAAATAAATAATTACCGCAATAAATGATGTCAGTTCCCCGATCAGCACTCTTACTATCTGCAATTCATCAACGCCATTATCTGTTACAACATGCAGCAGATTCGTTACGATACAGTTATTGAAAAAATGGTCGGCAAGTCCTATCCATATCGTTCCGGAAAGCTGATACAGCAATCCCCATTTGATACCCATGATTCCGGACAAAATAACGTATCCAATACTCATGATAGCGAATACTCCTATGCTCATTTCACCGTCTATAAGACTTCTGAACGGCGTCACGAGATGCCATAAGCCGAATAGAAAAGCTGCCACATACAATGCTGTTTTCTTTGAATGCTCCTTTGCAATATAGGTGATATAAAATCCTCTGAATAATCCTTCCTCCATCCAGACATTGATAATATTGAAACCTATGCACATCAGAACAAATCCAAAGCCTGTTTGTTTTACGACGTTTCCTGTAAGTGAAAATCCGGTAACAAAGAATTCCATATGTGCCGGAGTCCCTTGAATAGCCAAAATTACAAATTCTATTACAAACGCAATCAAATAGAACACAAAGCAAAGCACAAAACCTTTCAGTACATTAGGAAGCAGCTTTTGCTTAATAAATCCGATATCCCTCCAATGCCATTTCAAAATCTTTAGAATGACATATAGTAATATGATTCCGAACACTTTATTAATGAAACATTCTGCTATAAAAGTTTCGTCTGTCCGGATTACCAAAACCTCAAATGTATGTACAGCCAGACATAACAAAAATATGATTATGCTGTTTCTGATGGTGTTATTTTCTATCCTTCTATTCATAAGCATATTCCTTATCTCTTTGCGATATTTGATAAATCTCCCCATGAGCATGATTAATTCTTTTCGTAATAAACAATATCCATCCTATCATTTATTTTTTCAACCATTCCTGTTTTCACATATCCCAGCTTTTCATACAAATGACAATTTCCCTTTTCTTGAAGACTCGTATCAAGCTGCCAATTGTCATTTCCATGTATTCTCTCAATCTCACCAAAGGCTCTTTGCGCCAATCCCTTATTGCGAAACTCTTTCATAATAAAAATAGGTGAAACCCTCTTTCTGCTTCCATCTTTTTTATCAACAACCCGAATAGCTCCAACTAAGCTATCATCGTCATAAATGTAATAAAAATATGTAAAATCTTGTAATAATTTTGCTTCTATTCTTTCCTTTGTCTCATTTCCGGGACTCGTCTCATAATCCTGATACTTTTCCAACAAATCTTCAAAAGCCTTGATTTGCATATTCCATATTTTTTCGCAATCGCTGATATTCGCTCTAACCAACTTCATAATACTACCTTTTTAATTTGTATTATCTCTTTTCTGTTTTCATAAATCTTTTTTGACTAAGCTTGTACTGAAACCATGCAATTAAAATGATTATAAGTCCTGTTCCAGCCACGATTCCTGACACAAATCCAATCCCTCTATCAGGAATATTTATAATACCATAAATCCAATAGCCGGAAACATACCCATATATGATTGCATATGTTAAATATACTATAGGAAATATCAGCGCACTAAGAATGGTTATTAAATTCGTATTCTTCCTGCATTCACAAAAAAGATATACTTCTATGGTCGCAATGATTGGATCTGCAATATGTAAAAAGATAAATGGACCGGAAAAATTAAATTCATTGATAAATGCCATGCAGATCAAGAACACAATTTGCAGCAAAACAACACTATTTATATATACAACTTGTGGTATATCCTTTTTTTTAATGATTCCCATCAATCCACCTATCAAAAAAACAACACCCATAATAAGATTCGAGAGAAATGTCAATTCAAACTCATACATTCCATTTTCTAATGCAGATGGAAAATATGCAACTACTACATTAATGAGAAAAAATAGCCCGGTAATTAATTGAATTATATACCTCATTCCTTTACACTCCACACTTATAATTTATCTCCTACTAATTATACACACATATCTTTTTAACTCAACCACTCTGTAATAAGAGGTAAAAAATGACATCTAAAATGCATAAGATGCCAAGGTTGTGTCATCCTTCGCCTTCTCTATGGCGGCTCTTGTTAATTCACTTTCCCAAGAATGCCATTCTTTCAGCAAATTAATCAAATATATTGTTCAAACGATTTCATTTCCGACTGCAGCGTTTCCAGGAAACGGTTGACATGGTATCCGTCAGTGGCGGCATGATGGCATGTTACAGACAACGGCATCATAATGCTCCCATTCTTTTCACAGAATTTTCCCGCCTCCACAGAGGGAAAATAGTATGCTTTGCTTTCGTATGTATGGACTGCAAAATGCTGAAAAGATACCCATGGTATACAGGACACCGTATAAGCGTTAGCCGGCGGTATCTGACCGTATTGAGCCAGAATGCCGTGATGATCGCCATATTTAGCCTTGTTGTCCAGATAGGATTGATAGAATGTTCCAAAATCATCATCATATTCCGTCCACATCAATGAAAATGTCTTATCATCCTCATGAAAGGTAGCGTAAAGTGGTGTTAAGCTGTCATAATATCCGATATGTCCGTCCTGATCCGCAATCCTGAATTCCTGCTGTTCATTCAGTACTTTGGTCACTAGCCACAGATAGGCCGGGAAAAACTTAAGTCCTGCTTTCTTTAAGTCTGCTCTCATTTTAGTTACATCCATATCCACCGTAATGGAATATCCTGTCGGCGCCATATGGGAAAAATAATAGAAAACTGATCCTCTGGACCACGTCTGCAGATCAATCGGTGTAAATTTTATTTCCTTTTTCATCCCTTTTCATACCTCCTGTTAACATAGAAAACGATTCATTAATCTTAAATGAGTAATGCACTGGTCATAATCCATTATAGATACCCTTCTGCCCACATACAATCAACGCTCCGTAGAGTTATGCCAAACTGGTATGGATAAAAAATCCTAAAATGGCACTTTCTGTAGTGCCATTTCGGTGTATAATTGGTGAAAACAATGGAAACGGAGTGAACTATTATGAAAAACGAAAGACTTCAGAAAATAGTATTTACAGGGGTCATGGCGGCCCTGTCTTATGTAGTGTTTACTTTCCTGCAGATTAAGATTACCTTACCCGGCGGAGATGCCACTTCCATTCATCTCGGCAATGCCGTCTGTGTACTTGGTGCCCTTCTTCTGGGTGGTCTCTACGGCGGTCTTGGCGGTGCCATCGGTATGACCATCGGCGATCTGTTAGATCCGGTATACATCGTATATGCGCCCAAGACTTTTATCCTGAAACTCTGCATCGGCCTGATCACCGGTCTGATTGCTCATAAGCTTGGTCATATCACAACAGAAACAGATACAAAGAAGGTATTAAAATGGACTATCCTCGCAGCCATCGGCGGCTTATTGTTTAACGTTATTTTTGATCCGTTGGTTGGCTACTTCTACAAGCTTATTATTCTCGGAAAACCTGCCGCAGAGCTGACTCTGGCATGGAATGTGGCTTCCACCTCCATCAATGCCGTAACCTCCACCATCGTCTCTGTACTGGTTTATATGGCGCTTCGTCCTGCACTGAAGAAATCAGGTCTGTTCTTTATAATCGCTAAAAAGGATGCTCAATAATGAGCATCCTTTTCCTATTTCTGATTGAGTTATAATAGAGAGGCTATACTCTTCCGCAAATACTTTGCAGTAATCGTATCCCCATGGTCAATCATCTCCTGCGGTGTTCCTGTAAACACTACTTCA
>JAQXGQ010000027.1 GCA_029006795.1 Clostridiales bacterium
GCTACTACTTTTTTGCATCCTCTATTGCAAAAAACTCCTGCGTCCTAAGATTTAGACTTTTTAGAATTTAGATTTTCTATTTTCAGAAATTTTAATAAATTTAAAAAATTTTATTGTCTTGTTTTTCTTTTGGAGTATAATTATATTAGCAACATTTGGAATAATCATTGTTTATATATTTTAACTTCTATCATGCGAGGTTTACCTATGAAAAATAAGAAGATGCTACGGATAAGGATTTCTGGTATAGTTATTGCCATTTTGGTGCTTTTGCTTGTGATTTATGGCTGTTTTGTTCAGATTCGTGAAAACCTTGAAAATGAAATGCAGAAAACGTTACGTGACGTCGCTGCACAAAACGTAATTGCCGTGGAAAAAGAAGTAACAGATAAATACTATCTGTTGCAGGGTGTCTCACGGGAAATTACCGAATTACCCGATAAGCCAAAGCAAGTTCTTACTAATTTACAGGCTTTTGTCGATGTCTACGGTTTCAAGCGTATCGGTATAGTCTACCCTAACGGTGTTGCATACACCACAGACGGTTATATCCAGAATATTGCATTTCGTGATTTTGTAAAACAGGGATTGTCGGGCAAATCTATGATTACCGATGCTCTAGAAGATGCCATCGGTGACACCCCTGAGCGGATTAACGTCATCAGTGTTCCCATCTATGCCAAAGATTCTTCTGGGGTAATCGGTGTCCTTTTTGCTACTTATCGTACAGAGCAGTTTCAGACCAGTCTAAACGTCGAATCCTTTGACGGTCTTGGCTACAGTTATATTATCCAAAAGGACGGCAACATCATAGTAGCTTCCGAGGAGGCACCTCTGCATGGACAGACAAATTCTTTTACCAATATAATGGCTTATGATGAGGGAAATCCGCAAGCCCTGGAAAAAATGATAACAGATGTCCAGACCGGAAAAAGCGGCACGGTTCATTACCAGTATTACGGTGCGCGTGACGCTTACTATACACCACTTACTATTATGGACGGGGACGTCGAGTGGTATATAATAACGGCTGTTCCTTCCCAGGTACTCAAAAACCGTCTGGAGCCTGTAATGAAAATCGTAATCGCACTGTTGATTTTCATTGTAGCTGTTGCTGCTTTAAGCATTTTCCTATACATTTACTCCTATCGGAAAGCACAGAAAGAATTACTGCGGCTTGCCTACGAAGATCCTATTACAAAAGGTGACAATTTTGTATGTTTTAAAGAAAAACTTGCGCGGAAGAATATGGTCTCCGGTTATCTGATTGCTATGGATTTAAACGAGTTTAAAATTATCAATAACACCTGCGGTGTGTCGACCGGAGACGAAGCGCTTCGGCGGATGTGGGAAATTTTTCAGGAAGGAATCAGTTCTGAGGAACTGGTCTCTCGTGTCAATGCAGACCGTTTTATCCTGTTTCTTTCAGAAGATACAAAAGAAAATATTGAAAAACGAATACTGCAGTTTTCCGTTGAGATTTCGGCTCTTTCCGAAGAATTAAATGTACCGCGCATTCATCCTTCCTTTGGAATTTACCATCTCACAAATGTTGAAACAATAGAAAATGCCTATAGCCATGCGATTCAGGCAAAGCATCTGGTAAAGGGACTTAGGGATCGTATTTTAGCTTTTTACGATGAAGTTGATTCTGAGCAAGTTATTCAAAACCGCAAAATGGAGGATGCCTTTGACGATGCCATAAAAGAACAGCAGTTCGAAGTCTGGTATCAGCCTAAATACAGTGTAGATGGCTCCTCTGTGGTTGGTGCAGAGGCATTAGTCCGTTGGCGGACACCGGAAGGCAGCTATCTCTCTCCCGGAAAATTCATTCCTCTCTTTGAAAAAAACGGAATGATTTCCACATTAGATGAGTATGTATTTACCGAGGTCTGCCGTCAGCAAAAAGAATGGGAAACTACGGGGCGAAGAATGATTCCTGTCTCAGTAAACATTTCTCGTGCCAGTCTCTACTATGCAAATATTGTAGAAAGATATCAGAATATTTTAAAGGAATTCGAATTAGACCCTACTTATGTTCAGTTGGAAATTACAGAAAGTGCCACCATTGACAACTCTAATATTTCCCGGCTGATTTCCGATTTCCATGATGCAGGTTTCTGGCTTCTGTTAGATGATTTCGGAAACGGTTATTCCTCTCTTGCCACTTTAAATGTCATGCACTTTGACACCTTAAAGCTGGACAAGAGTCTAATTGATTATATCGGAGATAAGAACGGTGAGACGCTTCTTTACTATGTGACAAAGTTGGCACAAAATCTAGGATTTTTAGTGACTGCAGAGGGTGTTGAGACAGAAGAACAGGTAGCCTTCTTACAGGAGGTAGAATGCAATGACATTCAGGGCTACTACTTTTCTAAGCCCCTGCCTCTTTCTGATTATGAAAAACTTTTGTCGGCATCAGGTGCATCGTAACTGTCTGAAAAGGGGCTTTTTACAGCCCCTTTTTCTCTGCATTCATTTTCCTTGCCTCTTCACAAGCCATCCCAAATAGCTTTTTACCAATTTTTTTCCCTCTATATGGTTCTGAAATCTCAAATTCCACCAATTGGACATACTGTTCCCTGCTTCCAAAAAAAGCAAGTTCCAATCGTTATGTATCCCGCCACAGTATCATCCTCAAATGCAGCGTAGCCTATCATATTTTTGTCCAGATTTTCCGAAATGTTTTTCGCTATGCTTCTGCATTCATATATCACTAATACTCCTTATTTTTTTACAAGCGCATACACAAACGTATCTTTCCATTTAGGCATCCCATTACCCTGTGAAAAAAGATATTCTGCTTAATTTCTCGCAAAACAAGCCGTTCCGTTATAAGTTCCTTCCTTTTCATTTACCCCTTCCTTTTCTAAAAAAGGGTATAAAAATAGCCGCACCAACCTGATGCGACTACTATTTTCCCTTATATCGTTCACATGAGTTTCGTTATGATTGTACCAAAACAGTAGTTCTTTTGCATATCCGTTATGTCTATATGTTTCAACAACAAATATGCCTTCCAAATAACCGACAGGAGAAGTTTTAGTACCTTCAACATAGTCTGTTCTAATCTGACATTGTGCAAATCCTACTGCAATATTATCCACATACTTAATAAAACAAATCGCTTTGTCACTTTGAATAAGATTCTCAAACATTTCTTCTAATTCCAGTACAGTGTGATTGTTCCACAATTGGATTGCTAACTCAGCTAATACCCTTGCTTCACTTTTTATCGTATAATCACCTCGGTCAATTCTTAGTTGTTTTCTTACCTTCTCACAACCTCTCCCCCCAGAAGTACTTCCTCTATCGACAAGTCTTCTTTTGACAAAATCACGCAATCACCGTACATTCCCTCCGCAATCCTGCCACATACATCATCCACTCCTATCGACTTCGCCGGATTATAAGTTGCACACCGAACCGCTGTCTCAAGAGGAATGCCCATAGAAACCGCCGTTTTCATACATTCCATGAGGTTAGTAGCCGAACCTGCAATCGTTCCGTCTTCTAACGTTGCTAAATTTCCCGTTACCCTGACAGGAAGTCCGCCAAGAGAGTAATCTCCATCCGGCATTCCCGCAGCCCTCATGCTGTCACTGATTAAAATCATCCGCTCTTTTCCAAACATTTCAAATGCCATACGCACCGCAGACGAATGGACATGAATCCCATCACAAACCAATTCCGGCATCACATGTTTTGAATCAAATGCCGCCCCAACAACCCCCGGTGCGCGATGGGTAAATCCCGGCATGGCATTGAAAAGGTGTGTCACATGATCTGCCCCAAGAACAAATGCCCGATAAGCAGTCTCGTAATCACTTGTGGTATGCCCTACCGAAATATGAACCTTAGACCCAAGCTCACGGATAAAGCACTCCGCTCCTTGGATTTCCGGCGCAATCGTGACAAGCCGCACCAGACCATGTGCCGCTCCCTGCAAACGGTCAAATACCTCTGTCTTCGGTGACTGGATAAATTCAGGATTCTGTGCGCCCTTTTTCTCAGCAGAAAGGAAGGGTCCCTCTAAATGAATGCCGCATAACCTGGATGCCAACGACTCTCCCCAGTGCCTTTTATATGAATAAGCGTTTTCGCAGATAGAAATAAGCGCATCCTGCGGCATTGTCATGGCTGCAGGACAAATAGATGTAATTCCGTTTCTTAATTCATAAGCGCCTATTGCCTCTAACGCCTCTATCGTCCCATCCGAAAAATCATATCCGGCACAACCATGAAAATGGACATCCACAAGCCCTGGTATCAGATAATTCCCGGCTGCATCAATCACCGTCTCTCCCTCTTGCGCAGCTCTTTTTTCCCCGGTAAAATATCCATCTTCTATGACAGTATCTTTTTTCACAAATCCTTGTTCTAAGGTAAATACAAGGGCATTTTGAATTATCATTCTTCTAATAACATCTGGACACAGCCATACATTCCTGCGTCATTTCCAAGCCCTGCTAATGCAAATTTTGCATCACGACAGGCATGGAAAGAGGTTTCCATATAATGCTTCTGGATATTATTGATTAAAATATCTCCTGCTTTAGAAACGCCGCCACCGATGACAATAATTTCAGGATTTACCACACAGGCAATATTAGAAAGCGCTGCCCCGAGAATACCACAGACCTCATCCACCAGTCCGAGTGCTACAGCATCGCCGGCTTTCGCCTCGTCGAATATATTTTTTGCCGTCAATTCATCATAATTGCGCAGACTTGTTTCCTCAGAGGACTTTGCCAATTTTCTCTTTGCCACGCGAACGATACCGGTTGCAGAAGTATACTGCTCTAAGCAGCCATACTGCCCACAGTTACAAGGTTCGATTTCATCATCACTGACCGTAATATGACCTATTTCACCGCCGGCTCCGTTAAATCCGGCTACGACTTTTCCGTTCACAATCACACCGCCGCCGACACCGGTTCCTAATGTTACCATAACTACGTCTTTACAGCCTTTAGCGCCGCCCTGCCACATCTCTCCTAAGGCAGCCACGTTAGCATCATTTCCGACTTTCACTTCCAAACTTGTCAGACTGCTCAATTCCTCTGCTGCATTCATAACTCCCCAGCCGAGGTTGACACAGCGATTAACTACTCCGTCGCTTCTGACCGGTCCCGGAACACCAAGCCCGATACCCTGCACATCTTCTTTGCTGATACCTTCCTGTGCCAGTTTATTATCCACTGCCACTGCCACATCAGAAAGAATGGCAGCCCCATTATTTTCTGTGTTGGTTCTGATTTCCCATTTGTCAATGAGGTTTCCGGTAGTTTCAAAGAAACCGATTTTACAGGTGGTTCCACCAATATCTACACCAAATGCGTACTTTTTCATACCTTTTTCTCCTATTATATTCTTGAATTTATGCTAATGATAACTTTTCCATTTTTATCTGTCAAGCCCGTTTCCTTCCATATTTACATCCCGTCAATCTGCTGTACTTCCGGCTCTGTCTGCTCCGGCGCTGTTTCCTGATTTTCCGGGTTTCCATTCTGCTGTTCGACTGCTCCGGGGTTCTGCGGATTTTCATTTCCCGTTGCTGCTTCCTCCGCGTTGTTTTGCGGTTCACCGCTCTCCGGCGCTGTTTCCTCCACAGTATCCTGCGGTTCCTCATTCTCCGGAATTTCTTCTTCTCCGGTTTCCTCCGACTCAATTTTTTGCGTCTCAAAACGATCAGACATCTGCGCATAAGGAAGAAACTCCATCGGTTCTAATGATGCGTGAATATCCTCCATAAAGCGCTTCCAGATAGTTCCCGGATAAGTAGAGCCCATCAGCTTGTCCATTTTTCTTGGCATATCATAGCCAACCCAGACGCTTGTCGTGTAATATCTGGTGTAGCCCGCAAACCATCCATCTTTCTGCTCATTGGTAGTCCCCGTCTTTCCGGCAGAGGGCATACCGGAAAGTCCTAACCCTTTTCCGGTTCCATTTGTCAGCACACCGGTGAGAATATCCGTCATCATTCTGGAAGCATTCTGTTTGTATATCATCTTTTCTTCCTGTTCAGATACATAGACCTCGTTACCGTCTGCATCTAATATTTTCACAATGCAGGTCGGTGTGCGGTACTTTCCGTCATTTTCTAATGCAGCATAGCCCGCAGCCATTTCCAACGCCGATACGCCGTTGGTAAATCCACCTAGCGAAGTGGCAAGACGATAATCTTCTATATCCAGATGGGAAAAATTCATTTCTTCCAAATAGGACAATCCCACCTCCGGTGTCAATTCATCATACAGTTTCCACGCAATGGTATTTACAGATTTTTCTACCGCCTGACGCAACGTCATTTCTCCCGCATAGGAACCATTGGCATTTTTAGGTCCATCCTCTATCGGCTCATCCACCACAATACTGTCGGGCGTATAGTTTCTCTCCAGAGAAGGCGTGTAAACCGTCAACGGCTTAATGGCACTGCCCGGCTGCCTAAAACTCTGATATGCCCTGTTTAGAGTATATCCGGAAAACTCCTGACTGCGCCCACCTACGATGGCTTTCACATATCCGTTTGCATTGTCAATACAGACCGCCGACGACTGCAGGGCATAGACTCCTTCCTCGTTCGTTTCCGTAAACTCCTGTAGGGTCTCGTCCACTGCCGACTGGAGTTTATCCTGCATAGTAAGGTCTAACGACGTATAAATACGGTAGCCTCCCGTATAAAGCCTTTTCTGGCATTCTGTATAAAGTGTTCCATATGCCTCCTCATAAAGCTGTCTATCTTTTTCATTAGAAAACTCATAGCGGAAAGAAAATCCTTCTTTTTCCATCAAAGTTCTGGTGGCACAATAATAGGTATAGGTTTCCACATAATCGTTTTTTGCTAACTCCTCCGGCTGCTCTAAAACGATAAAGTTCTCTTTTGCTGCCTTGCAATTCTCCTCCGAAATCCAGCCATCTTTTTTCATGTTATCTAGAATACGGTCTCTTCTCGCAAGGGTATTTTCCTTATTGGTAATGGGATCATAAATTGTAGGATTATTGGGAATGGCACATAAAAATGCAATCTCCGACAAATCCAGTTCTGTTACATCCCGGTTAAAATAGCCCCGGCTGGCAGACTGAATGCCATAATACCCGTTTCCGAAGTAAATATTATTCAGGTAAAACTCTAAAATCTGTTCTTTCGTGTACTTTTTCTCCAATTCCAGAGCAATAAACATTTCCTCCACCTTACGCTGCCAGGTTTTCTCCTGAGAAAGAAAAATATTTCTTGCCAGCTGCATGGTGATAGTACTGCCTCCCTGCGTTGCCTCTCCTTCATCAATAAAAGCCTTTATCGCACGCAAAATCGCACGATAATCAATTCCTTCGTGCTTAAAAAATTTCTTATCCTCAATACTGACTATCGCCGATATGACTTCCACCGGCATTTCATCCACCGAAAGGTAATAGGAATCCCTGCTTCCCTTTAATGTAGAAATGGTAGAGCCGTCTGCCGCATAGACGATACTCGTCTGCCCCGATTTAAAAGTCTCCTCTGTCGACGCACGAACCAGATACTGTGCTTCCTGCTGCAATGCCTTTATTTCTTCTGCATATCCTCCGAAAAAGTACCAGCCCACACCTGCTAAGACAACAATCAACAAGACCAACTGTATTCTTACAAAAATCCAGAAAGGACGGTATTTCTTCTTTTTCTTTCTTTTTGCCAAATCTCTCTCCACCCTATCTTAAAACAACTTTATGATATACTATGCCAAGTTTCTCTAATAAATCCATTTCCCGATGCTGACAGGTAAAAATGAAAATCTGCTCCTTTTTCCCTGATAATGCCAGAAGTGCCTGCTCTAACCGCACATCATCATACATGGAAAAAGTCTCATCCAGAAAAACAGGCATCGCTTCCTCTCTCGTGACAATCTCCCCCACTGCAAGGCGGAGAGCAAGATATATTTGTTCTAATGTTCCGCGGCTTAACGCCTCCGGTGGCACTTCCATGCCATCCACATGTATCTGTAATTTTCCTTCCGCAGTAACAGTGACACTGTCGTATCTGCCTCCGGTCATTCGGGAAACCCACCCGGACACCGCACCGTTTAATTCATCCTGAATATCCTCATAATACTCTTTCGACAACCGGGCAATCTCCGATGATGCTAACTCTAATGCTTTTAAATCCGTTTGCAGCGCCGCCTCTTCTTTCGTTGGCAGCTGCGCCGCTTCAATCTGTTCAATAATATTATACCTTCGTGTCTCTTTCTCTGCCAGTGAATCCCGCAGATTTTTAAGCATCCGTTCCGATTGGATGATTGCCGCATCGGTGTAATGTGCTGCCGGCTTTCTGCCCTCAGATACTGTTTGTTTTTCCTCTTTTCCTCTCTTCCACGCCAGAGCCGCCACTACTGCTACTAAGGCAAGCAGAATTTCACTTCCCAATAGTAAGGAAAGTGAATAATGGAAACAATTGTATGCAAGCCCGTTTAAAATAATTGCAAAGACACATACCAAAATAACGATATGGGCGCTTCCCGGCTTTTTCCTATTCTCCGACAAAATCTCCTCACTTTCCCTTTCTCTACTTTTATTTTTGTATGTTTCTTCCGCGCAGACATGCTTTAAGGAGTTGATTTCTCTCTCTGCATCTGCAATATTTCCCTGAAGGGCATGACAATCCCGTTCCAACAGTTCCTTTTCAATCATAAGGCTGTGAATAGCTTGATTTTTTTCACTTTTTATTCTTTTTAAATTCTGATTTAATTCTTTCCGTTTTGCAAGCAGCAGATTCTGTGCCCTTGTAACACGAATTGCGGCATCTCCGCTCTCTGCCGCATCCGACAGATATTCTGCAAGAATATCTGCTAATTCTTTTCCGGTTGCTGCTCCGGTCTGAGGGATATTATGAGTATTTTCAAAGGCCTCCTTACTCATGCCGCCTAAGAGCACCTTTAAATCACCATAGGCAATGGAAAGTTCTTCTCCATCTGCCTCATTTCGCAAAATTTCTTTTTTCTCTTTGTGATAAAAATTACGCTCCAGATAAAAGGGCTTTCCCTCCACAGAAAAGCGCAAAGCACCGCTATAATAGGATGGGGCATGCCACGGCTCATATCGGGCATATTTTTCCCCTGCCGCTGCCCTTCCCTTTCCCTTCTCCATTCCAAAAAGCATTGCTGTCAAAAAGTCATGCAGCGTAGACTTTCCCGCTTCATTTTCCCCGTAAATCACATTAATACCAGGTGTAAAAGAAAAGACGGTATTCTGCATTTTTCCAAAATTAAATATTCTTGCTTCATTTATATTCATATTTTATGTCCTAACAATACATTCACACCATATTCCAATGCTTTTTTTGTCACTTCATCCGCCGGCATATTCTGCAGGGAACGGATATATGCCCCTAACAGAGAATCCCCGTATTCGGCAGCGAGTTTTTCATAGTTATAGTCTAATTCCATCTGCTCGACCACATCCACCACCCGGTCAGTCTGTTCCAGACGGCTCATATCATATGTAATGTCCGGATTTCTTCTTCCCTTTAAGAACAGCCGGAAATACTGATATGTGGGACGCTCCCCGAGCAGTTTCTCTGCCCATTCATAGATTTCCCGCTCTGCCGTTTCTCCCGTAACCGGATAGATTTCGTGACAGTATTCGCAATTTTTGATTGGGTAAAAATGCACTGCTGTCCGCTCTTTTTCTATCTCCCCCATCCAATACCCATGCGGCCCTGTATCATTGCAGTCGGTAGGCTCTAAACTGCCTGCCATCACGGCATGTTCCGGCACAAGCCAGCCGCCTTTATGGATATGCCCTGCCGCCACATAATCAAATCCGTTCTGTAATATCTGTTCTGTACCAAACGGAATATGGCTGCTGTCTCCGCCATGTGCCAACAACACATTTATGCGGCTTAAATCCGTCGGAACTATCCGATCGTAGAGTTTTTCTCTGATTTCCCGGTGCCAGTAGCTCAAACCATAAATGCTGACATTTTCTTCGTTAAAATCAAAATGCCCTGCTTCCTCCTGTTGGAAAAAATATACGTTTTTGGGCCATTCTACCGAAAGATAATAAGATTTCTGACGAATATAGTCATGGTTTCCCGCCATCAATATTATCTTTGTCTCCGGTATCCTGCTAAACAGATAATTTACCTCCCGCAGTTCCTTTTTTAATGGCTGGGCATGAAAAAGATCACCGGATATCAGTAGAAAATCTACCTTCTTCTCTCCTGCAATTTCAATCACCCGGGCAAAAGAAGCCCAGATATCCTGTTCTCTTTTTTTACTCCAGCTTTTTCCTGCATCCGGTTTTACACCAAGATGCACATCTGCGATATGTATAAATCTCATATGACCGCTCCTGTTTTCTGCGCTCCCTTTGACAAGGACATGGCAGAACATACTTTCTTCTATTTTACACGGAATCATACATTTATACAAGACAAAAGCTGTCGGCACCACGCCAACAGCTTTTCTTCCCTACTGTTCCATCTGTCTCCCTAAAAATCCAGCCGCAGCACCGGCAAGTTTACTTTCGGTTTCCCCCATCTTCGGCTTATCCTCTCTGTCATAGAGGATAACGGCTCCAATAGCATCCCCCTCGCAGATAATCGTACTGATTGCCTGCTGCACAAATTCTCCGGCATCATCTAAGGTTACTTTAATAAAATCTGCCTCTCCTGCTGCTGCCCGAAAACTCTTCCGCGCCCCTATCACTTCTTCTAACTGCTTGCTGACGGGTTTCCCTTCAAAATCTCTCTTTCCGGCACCGGAAGCTGCCACTACATGATCGCAGTCTGTCACCAGTACTAAATGTCCCGTCGTCTGGGCAAGACTCTCTGCATATTCTCCTGCAAACTGACTCAGCTCCCCAATGGGGGAATATTTCTTTAAAACAATTTTTCCTTCCCTGTCTGTAAAAATCTCTAAGGGATCTCCCTCCCTGATTCTTAAGGTTCTTCTTATTTCCTTTGGCACAACAATACGTCCGAGGTCATCTATCCTTCTAACAATGCCTGTTGCTTTCATGGTTATATTCTCCTTCATAATAGTTTTTTGATTACTATCTATAAACTATTATCCGTAGAATTAACAAAAATATACAGATGAACGAAAATATTGGAAAGCTCCTTCAAAACATACAAATAAATTTTCCGTTTTCCTGTTTTGTGTATTTTCTATATGCTTCCGGACATTTATTTTTCAGACGAATAATCTGACTTTCCGTGTAAACTCCCTGTTTGTCAAAATATTCCTGATATGCCTCATCAAAAATCCATGGCAGATTCATAATCGGATTTACATAATTGCCGACAGCGGA
>JAQXGQ010000028.1 GCA_029006795.1 Clostridiales bacterium
CGGTGCCGGTTTTTTTACGGATTTCCGATATTGTACCGAAACTCCCGTACCTTCTGTCCAAAAAGTGATACTGTCCCCTTGTCTTGATGCCGTCCATCCATTCTTAAAACAATCGGTAATCCCCTGCTGCACCTCATTGTCTGCCACAAAGCCACGCAGTTCCGGCGTACTGTTATCATTTTGCAAACGATAAGAATTTTCATAGGCATTTTCTGTCAAAGGTGCCGGAAGTTCTGTATCAGCCACCTCTTCCGATGTTTTTCCATCTGCCTTCTCCATTTCTAATTTCACCTGCTCCAAAAAATAGGTGATGACGGAAGCTACCATCTCGTGCCCTAAATCATTCGGGTGCAAATCGTCCGGTGTGATATCACGATTTTCTATTCTTCCTGACACTACCTCAGGATAAATAGTACTCTGCATGGAAACAGAAGGCAGATGATAATGTCTTGCGATCCGCCCATGCATAAGCTGTGCATTCGCTCCATTGTGATAAAACACATTGTGCACTAAAAGTACTGCCGGCTTCGTCTTTGAACCATAAACTTTTCGAACCAGTCCCTCATAAGTCTCCATAAAATGTTCCGTCGGTTCATCATTGACAGAAAATTCTATGATTACCACATCCGGCTCCTTTGAAAGCAAATCACTGTCGGCTCTTGCCACTCCAAACTGTGATGTCGTTCCTCCGATACCGGCATTGATATACACAAATTCTGATGCCGGGAAGTTCTTTTTCCACCATTGATATACACGGTACGCATAACATAATTCCGGTTTTGTGGACAAGCTTCCCTGTGTGATGGAACCTCCAAGAAACCCTAATTTTATCGTATCGCCCAAAGCCGCACGCCGCATCACCTCTTTCAACCTTCTGAGATTGCCGCGGTTTGCTACGGCATTTTCATAGTTTAAATCAAATTTCATGTCATATCCCCATTCCTTTCTTTCCAGAAGTTGCTACATTATTCCCAAATACTTTCTCCAAGCGTTTCAATAAATGCTGATAGTTCTTCTGACATCTCTTCCGCCTCCGGGATACGGATATGTCCCGGTGTACCGCAGCCGTTTTGCTTGTAAAGAAAATGATGAACTCTCTCACTTCCGATTTCTCTGCAAACTTCATCAATGGATTTATCCCAGTTTTCATGGTGGCAAAGGATCGTGGTCGCTAAAATAATCTGCGCCTTCGGATAAAGGCTCATTAGTTTTTCCACAAAAGCACGATAATGTTTTCTCCAGTAAACAGACTTTTCTCCCTGATAATCTTCTGCCATGTAATCTATCGGATGATTATCGTTCTGTCCGATAGCTACCACTACCACATGAGGCGTAAATCTGTCGAACTCCCATTTTTTCACTGTTCCCAAGTCAGGGTGGTATTCCATCTTATCATAGCAGGATTCCACTCCCCGGTAGTCCGGTGCCGCAAACCATCCGGTACCGTCTAAAAGAGCAATCCCTCCCTGGGAGGTATCATGGATTTCTGCATTTAATTTTCTTGCAGTCATCCATGCGTAGGAATACCAGCTGTTTGAATACTCTCCGTCATGCACCGGATCTTCCTTTCCCACATACTCTACCGCTTCCGATACCTCCCCGCAGGAAACGCTGTCACCGAAAAATTCTATCCGCCTTTCCGGCTTCGGTGAAGGTTCTCTCACCTCCGGCTCTTTTCCATCAATTTCAAAGCCCAAAAAAGTAACGGTATGACAACTGTCCATCCGCTTAAACAGCAACAGTTCATGCCAACCCTCATCTAAATGTTCTTCCAGTGTATAGGTCACTTTCTCCTCACCATTGCTAAGGGTAAATTTCTTCTGCGCACCGTCCACAAAATATCCCATCTCATTTGTCCAACAGGAGCGGTGGTTCTGCAAAGTCACCTTTAAAGTTGTGCCGCAAAACACCATGCGCACCGAACTTGCAGCATAAATAAGCACAGGCGCCTGTTTCTCATCAAAATCAATTCTACCGCTGTATTGCAGTTTCTTATTATCCGGTAATATCCACATATCTGTTTCCCCATCTTATTCTTTCCTAATATGAAATGAAAAAGCCGCCACAAAACATTTTGTCTGCAGCAGCCCTCTCTAAATGAATTTTATGCTATTAAGTTTAGATAGCAGACCTTTTAGCGTCTTCCGATTTCGGTATCGGAAGTGGTTACAACACTGTTCTCTTTGATGTAATCAATAATATCATCTAATTCTGTAAATGCCAGACCCACATAACTATCTGCAGCACCATAATAAATGGCAATTTTTCCGGTTTTAGAATCGTGAATGGTAGCACATGGGAAGCATACATTCGGAACAAATCCCCGCTCTTCATACCACTCTTCCGGTGTTAAGAGGAAAGTCTCACAACGGTATTTCACAATAGACGGATTGTCAATATCTAAGATTGCTCCACCGATAGAATACACATATCCGTTACAGGTTCCGCTGACACCATGATAGAATAATAACCATCCTTCGGAAGTCTCAATCGGAGCAGCACCACCACCAATTTTTAAAGACTCCCACCATTCAGAGCCTTTTCCCATTACATGTCTGTGTTTTCCCCAATAAACTAAATCTGGGCTTTCACTGATAAAGATATCGCCAAACGGTGTGTGACCGCTGTCGGAAGGACGGGACAATAACATAAAGTTTCCGTTAATCTTTCTTGGGAACAATACGGCATTTCTATTGAATGGTAAAAACGGATTTTCAATTCTGGTGAATGTCTTAAAATCGGTTGTCTTTGCCATACCAATAGCCGCACCATAGAAATCCTGACACCAGATAATATAATAGGTATCCTCTACTTTTACTAAACGTGGATCATATGCGTAAACCGGCATAAAGGATTTTCCCTCTTCATCCACAAAATCAATTTTGTCTTCCTCAAAATTCCAATGAATCGCATCTTTGCTTCTGCCAAGATAGATATACGGAATACCGTTTGTCTGCTCTCCACGAAATACGCCGATAAACCCGTCTTCATAAGGCATTACCGCACTGTTAAAAATTCTTGCAACTCCCTTCACCGGATTACGTCCGATAATCGGATTCTCGTTGTATCTCCACACCGGTGCCCCTGTTAAATCTGCCGGACGCTCCTGCCACGGTACATTTGGCACTTCCGGACTTAACATTTTATATTTGCTCATAATCTACCTCTTTCTTCCATATCTCCTACGGATTTCTTTTTCGTTGTCAGTACCATCTGACTTTTATTTTTCTCTTGCAAGTACTTCTAAATTTTTTTGGATAAAATCGCATCTCTGTGCCACGCACTCTACGGAACGTCCCGGATCTTTTGGTGTATGGAACACATAATCCACTAATTTGTCTATCGTAGTGGTTGCTACGTGCATTCTGGTATCAGAGGATGCGTAATAAATAAACACTTCACCCTTTTCATTTACAATCGCACCATTGGTAAATACGACATTGCTGACATCACCTACACGTTCTTCCCCTCTCGGTCCGATAAGAAGTCCTGACGGCTCTGCAATCACTTTCGACGGGTCTTTTAAGTCAGTGGCAAAAGCATAGATGACATATCGAAGCCCGGCTGCTGTATTGCGGACACCATGGGCAATGTGAATCCAGCCTTTTTCTGTCTTAATTGGTGTAGCTCCCGCACCGTTCTTTGCCTCGGTGATGGTATGATATTTCCGAAGACTAGTCATTTTCTCTTCGTCAATCACTGCATGGGTGATATCTTCGCAAAGACCAAATCCGATACCACCACCGGAACCTGTCTCAATAAAGTCATCCATCGGTCTGGTATAAAATGCGTATTTGCCATCTACAAATTCCGGGTGCAGTACTACATTTCGCTGCTGCGGGGAATTTAAGGTTACCAGATTCGGAAGTCTCTCCCAGTTTTTCAAATCTTTTGTGCGGACAATTCCGGCTGCTGCCACTGCTGCGGATAAGTCATTCACACTGGTATCTTTACTCTCAGAGCAGAACACACCGTAAATATAGCCGTCCTCATGTTTAGTGAGGCGCATATCATAAACATTTGTTTCCTCCGGGCAGGTATCTTCTAATAAAATCGGATAATCCCAGAAACGGAAGTTATCAATTCCGTTATCACTTTCTGCTACACCGAAGAAAGATTTTCTATCATTTCCCTCAATTCTTGCCACGAGATAATATTTACCATTTAACTCGATGGCACCAGAATTCATCACAGCATTGATGCCGAGACGTTCCATAAAATACGGATTTGTATTTACATCAAGGTCATATCTCCAGGTAAGTGGGATATGCTCTCTTGTGAGCACCGGATTCTCATAGCGGTCAAACACTCCGTTGTAGAAATCGGATTTTACATTTTTTTTACTAAGCAGCTTTTCCTGCTTCTCTTTTTCAATGTAATATCTTTCATGCAGCATAATTGCAATTTCCTTTCTGTTTTTCATTTTTTATGTGAGACGTTTTATCACTTCAAGACACATTCTTCCATTGTGATAAGGACATTTCCACGGTTCTACAATCGGGCGTCCCTCAATAGCAGAGCCATCTTGTTTTACCTCCCAGTACCATTCAGAACCGGAACGTTTGTCAACCACATACTCCTTAATAAACTCCCAGACTGCTAAGGCAGCATCCCGGTACTCACTATGTCCCGGCGATTTCTGATAACCATTCAAAAATCCTACCACTGTCTCTGCCTGTACCCACCAGATACGATTTTGATTTACCACTCCTCTGTCACACTCGTTAGCGAGGGAATGTCCGTCAAATGCCACCCGGTAGATCTGAGAAGTCAGGGCTTTGGTGATTGGAGATATTTTTTCTTTATATGCCTCATCCCCTAACACTTCTAATCCTCTGTCTACAAGCCATGCTGTCTCAATGTCGTGACCATAAGAATGTAAATCCAAAATTGTATTGTAATTTTTATCAAAGAACACTTCCTGACGATGCTTTGCAGGATTATAAATCTTATCCGCAATCAAATCCATCATCCATGTAATTCGCCCACGTACCTGTTCTGCCTGTTCTTTCCATGCAGACAAATCTGTTTCTTTTTTCCCACTGCAAACCCGATACAGCTCCGTATATGCTTCAAAGACATGAAGCAGGGTATTCATCGTTTTATCTGCCAAAACACCATTCTCGGAAAGTTTTTCATTAGACTCCGGTTTAAAGTCTCTGGTAAATGCCTCTAAGTATCCCACTTCATCCCTGCATTTATCCTCTATTAAACGGAATAATGAAAATGCCAGTGCAAGCGCCTCCTGATTCCCTGATGCCTCATAATAAGAAGCTAATGCGTAAATACAAAATGCCTGATTATAAGTATGTTTTGTCGTATCAAGAGGTGTTCCGTCATAATTTAATGACCAGTAAATGCCGCCATACTCTTTATCCACACAATGATTTGTTAAAAATTCATAACCATGCTTCGCCTCATCTAACAGACTTTCATCCCTCAATAAGGTATAGGCGTTTGAAAAAAACCAGGTAATCCGGCTGTTTAAGATACAGCCCTTTTCACTTTTTTTATCCAATGCCAAATCATAGGAAAGCCAGCCGTAATATCCTCCCATCTCCTCATCCCGGAGACTTTTCCAAAAAGGGATAATATGCTGCAGCAATTCTTCTTTCATTTCATCCCTCATAACCATTAATCTGTCCATTGTTTCCTCCATCAACCTTTTACTGCCCCTGCTGCAATGCCACTGTAAATCTGTTTCTGGCACAGAATAAATACAATCAGCGCCGGAAGCAGGGAAATGATAACACCTGCACAAATCAAGTTATACTGGCTTCCCATCGGTCCCACGAAAGTATAGAGGGATCTTGCAATGGTGTGCAGTTTCTTATCCAACAGATATAACTGTGCTGCATAGTATTCGTTATATACACCTACGCCCTTTAAAATACAGGAAGTAACGATTGCCGGCTTTAACAGCGGAAGCATAATCTTCCAGTAAATTTTAAAATAAGAAGCTCCGTCAATAATTGCTGATTCGTCTAAGGAAATCGGTATATTTTCCATAAACTGAATGAAAATATAAATGGAAATTACATCCGTTCCGCACATCATAATGATATAACCATACAGATGATTGACAAATCCAAGTGCAGTCATAATTTTAAAAACAGTTACCTGCATTGCAACACCCGGAAGCAGGGATGCGAATAAGAACAGATTGCGAATCAGTCCGTTTCCCGGAAACTGAAAACGGTTCAGTACATAAGCAAGCTGAGTTCCGATAATAACGGAAACAAGCAAAACACATACCATAACAATTACGGAATTTAAGAATGCCTGCCCCATGTTTGCTGTCTTAAATGCTTTGATAAAATTATCAAAATTCAGCCAGTTTTCCGGAAGTGTCATAACATTCGTGGAGCGATACTCCTCCTCTGTCTTAAATGCCGTAATCACACAGGAGATTACCGGAAGCAATGCACACAGCCCAAAGAAAATCAGGGAAGCATATTCTACGATAATCCAGGTAATCCCACCGACTGTATAATGTTTTTTTCTTTTACTCACTGTATTCTTCATCTGTTATGCCACCCCTTTCTTACTATTTTTTGCAGCAGCTTTCTCTGCTTTTAATCTTGCTTTCTTTGCCTTATAGGATTCATCTTCACTCTCGGCATCCCTGAAAACATATTTAAAGAACAATTTCTGTAGAATCGTACATGCAAAGATAATCAGTAACAATACCACCGCCATAGCACTCGCAAGACCAACCTTCTGGCTTACATGAGCGATTTCATTCATAATAACAAAGTAAGTTCCTGTTCCGTTGGCACCATCCGTAATAACAAATGGCTGTTCAAAAGCACTTAAGGAGCCTGTAATGGATAAAATAATGTTTAATGTTACAATTGTCTTGATGCTCGGCAGTATAATATGTCTAAACTGCTGAAATTTATTTGCACCGTCTAGCTGTGCCGCTTCATATAATTCTGAATCTACAGACATAATTGCTCCGATAAAGAGTACCATGTTCTGTCCGAAATATCTCCATACAGAGGTTGCCACCAGGGATATATTGTTAATCCTCTGATCCTTCAACCAATATGGCAGATTATCCAGTTCAAATCCACACCACTGCAACACGGTATCGAACACATATCCTCTGGTATAGAAGAATTTAAAAATAAATCCGATTGCAATACCGCTGATGAGGTATGGGAAGAACATCAGCCCCTTAAACAATCCACTGCACTTTGTCTTAAAGCTTAAAATTGTTGCAAGATACAGTGCAATCGCAAGCTGAAGCAACGCACCTACCATGTAATACAGACTGAGTTTCAACGCCGAGAAACAATCTTTTCGTTTAAATACGTCTATGTAATTCTGCCATCCCACAAACTGCCGTTTCTCTACCGGTGTTGCGTACTTCATTTTGTAAAAACTAAATTTTACCATTTCGCCAAACGGCAGATAGGTAAATACAAACAAAAGCAAAAGTGGTATGGTTATGAATGCAGCAATAATAATGGCTTTCTGACCTTCTCTGCTTTTGGCCCATTTAACAAGGTTAAATGGTTTCTTTTCTTTTGCAGCTTTTTCTGCTTTAGCTACCATATGCTTATCCTCCCTATTAATCTAACTCAGAGCTTTAAGCTAACTCTGAATCCGGCTTTTTTACTTAATTTAATTATATATTCTTTACTTTTTTATTCATCGCTGATTATTGTTTAAAATCTCTTTTTCTTGCTTGCGTCGTGCATTTCCTCTATTTCAACAAATTCGTTTGTTTATTTTTGTGCATTTTTCACATTTTAGCAACCCGTTTTCGCCGTTTTTCTCTTTCGGGAAGAATTATTTTAATTTATTTTTTAACCTAGTTTTTACCCACCTTTTCGATTGAAGTGCTAAAAAACGCCGTGTGAACAGCCTTTACCATCCACACGGCACCCTCACTTATCTGTTTTTTACCAGTTCACTTCTTTTTATTCCGTAATTTCCACACCGCAGTTTTCCTGTGCTAAAGTCCATGCTTCGTTCCAGTCGTTCATAATATCATCAAAACTCTTATCTCCCAACGATGCATGCTCAATCAATTCCTGAAGCTTGGTGTTTCCACTGTTGTTTAAGTTCAATTCAGATTCTGCATTCAAGTCGTTCAGCAAGTCTTCTTCGCCTTCTACTGCTGCTTCATCAGATACATATTCTACACCATCAAATGCAGCATAGACATCCGGCCAGTTCTCATCATCCAAAGCTACCGGCATATTTCCTTCGTTATATGCATAGCCAGATTCTTCTGTCAGCCATTTCACAAAAATCAGGGATGCCTGCTTATTGGTGTTTCCCGCATCTGTATTGATTCCCCAACTGTAATTCGCTCCGGCTGTTGCATATTGTTTTCCATCTACAGTTATCGGGAACGGCATATATCCCACATTATCTCCCTGATCTCCAGCATCACGAATCTGAGCGTAAGCCCAGGAGCCAAGTACCATGCAGCCGATTTCTCCCTGGTTGAGCATATTTTTACTGCTTTCCCAGTCTGTCGTAGAATAATCTTCTTCTGTCAGGCCATTTGCTACTGCATCATATAAAATCTTGTACACATTATATGCATGTGTGCCATCTCCCGGATCCGAAAAAGGATTCTTTGTATGCAACAACTTCTGATTCATGTATTTCGCATCGCCAGTAGCTGTTCCATTAATATAAGCATCCCATGCTCCCATGGTCCAGCCTGCTGCATAGTTGGTATACAACGGAATCGCACTGGTATTATCCTTAATCAGCTGCAGATCTGCCATAAATTCTTCCGGTGTCTTTGGAAGCTCCGCGATTCCGGCCTGTTCAAAAACTGCTTTGTTATAAACCACACCCTGGGCATTTCCAGAAGATGCTACGCCGTACACTTCACCTTCATACAGCTGGCTATCGCAAAATCTCACTTCCTGGCTTAAGGTATCATAATCACCGATGGCCATAAAGTATGTACTAAGTTCTGCGCGGTCTACCGCCGGAATCAGCATGATATCTCCCCAGTCACCGCTCTGTAGTCTGAGCAATGCAGTAGAATCATAATCAGTTACTGTCTCCACATTCACCTTAATATTCGGGTATTTCTGATTAAAATCTGCAATATAATCATCCCAGGTCTTTCCGGTATAATCTTCCTGCTGCATATCTGTTCTATTGTTAAATACAGAGATTTCCGCTTCTAAATCTGTAAAATCCTCACCTAACACAATATCAGAGTAGTTCATGATTTCCTTTACCTGGGAATCATCTTCTCCGCCTTCTTTGCTGCCACAGCCTGCCATCGGTACAACCATAACAGCCGCCAGGCCAAGCGCTAATACTTTCTTTAATTCTTTCACAATCTTCCTCCTTACTTCTTCCTATTTTCATCCTATCCTAATTTTCGCATGCGCAATTCCATATTATATCCTCTTTTATTTTTTAATCATCACTTATTCTTGCTAGATATGTTATATTTTTGTGTTTTTGGCTTATTTTTTCCATTTTTTGTCATTTTAACTCGTTTTTAATTTACTTTTTGCACTTAATTGTTTCATTGCTTTTTACATT
>JAQXGQ010000029.1 GCA_029006795.1 Clostridiales bacterium
TCCCGGACACAGTTTTTTTGCTTCCTCCGCTACCTGTTTCTTCGTCTCATCATAGACAAGGGTTGTGACCTCTGCACGGTTCAAAAGATCGCATAAATCCTCCGGCTGCAACTGGGCATCAAGAGGAACCGCTACACTTCCACTGTTTACGGTTCCCATATACGCTACAATCCATTCGTAAGAAGTAGCTCCTAAAATTGCAATATGACTTTTCTGCGCTCCGATAGATGATAGCACAGCAGAAAAACGTTCCGAATCATTCTTTAATTCTGTATAGGTTTTGCTCTCAACCTGTACTGTCTTTTTCCCTTCGCCGCCTTTTTGCTTTACCTTATACCGAAAGGCATCCCATGAGCCATAGGCTGCCTCTGACTTTACTAGCAATTCCCGTATCGTACTGCTTAAAACATCCATATTGACTCCTTCCTACTCTGAGAGTTTTTTCAGATAATCAACCGCTTCCTGCACGGTACGAATGTTTGCCGCTTCTTCCTCTTCAATTTCTACGTCAAGTTCATCCTCGATTTCACCTAACATACTCATAAAATCATAGGAGGTAAATCCTAAATCTTCCATAAAGCGTGATTCCGGCTTAATGTCTTCCTTATTCACCTCAACATAATTTACAATGATATTTACTAACTTTTCAAACATAATTTTCCCCTTTTCCTTTCGACTTTATGATTATATTAGTTTGATTATTTCACTGATTTTCAGGTTTGGCTTTTCGATACCCTTAAACATAATCTTGCACATATAATAGTAGAAATATTCTAATGTCTCTCTAGAAACCGCTTTTACCTGATGCTCAAAATTAAAGTCAAGTCCATTATCCTCCGGTCTGTGCATAACTGTTAAATACATCGCCTGTGTGGTTGCTCCATTCGGATACCATTTCGTCTTATATTTAATATCCCCAAGCTGACTTAATCCTTTTTCCTTTAAGGTCATCGGCTGATAAGTCAATGACATCGGCTCGTATGTATTGCCAGGCTCTGTCGGATATAATTTTGCTCTGTATGCAAAGTATTCTACCGGATCAAAATTGGTATGACGAAAAGTTTCATTCTGTGCATCACGAATCATATGTATTCCTTCAAGGAACGTCATATCCTCTGGAATAATGGTTCTGAACGGGAAGGAATGAATTCTCGTACCGCCTGATTTTTTCTCCAGCAGGGTTGCTCTTCTCGCATAAGCCACATTGATGGAGACATCATCATTTCCATTCATCTTCTGCAGATAGGTACGGATTCCCATAATCAGCAAACACTGCAGAGAGATATGCTGCTGCTCACAGAATGTCATCAAACGTGCTGTCGGCTCCTCTTCCAGATGGAAAATATCCAATGCCGAATCCACACTGTCAGAAATACAACGAGCAGCTCTTGCCTTTGGATTTTTCTTTCTTTCTTCTAAAAGCGGCCCCGGCCCTTCAATGCCATTGAAAATCGGCTCTGACTGCTCAATCAGTTTATGGAAATATTCCCTGTCTCTCTTCTGCGCTTTGCTTCCTGCCTCATATTCCAAATCTTTCTCTAGCTGTTCGATGTAAGAGCGCATCTCCTTCGGATACTCAACGCCCTCATACATTGTATTACAATAAAGTTCAATGACGTCCTTCAAAAAACAAATCAACGACTGTGCATCTAAGGTCAGATGGTCAGCTAAAAGGTAAAGTCCCTGATTTCCGTCCGGAGTTTTAATGATGACAATGCGATTCATAGGAGAATCCTCCCGTTCAAAAGGAACCGCTGTCCACTCTTTCATAATGGTTTCCGCTTCCTCCATCGTTTTACCGGAAAAATCAACGTATTCAATTTCCCGTTCCTCTTTCTCTACCACATACTGATACCACTGTTTTTCTTTCTTATCATAGGCAAAACGGATACGCATTCCTTCACAGCGTTCGTATGCTTTATAAATGGACTGCCTTAACACATTAAGATTCAGTTCGTATTCAATGGTAAGACTCGTACCCACATTCACAACTTCTTTTTTCGGACAATAATCCAAATAGAAAAAATGGAATTTCTGGGCAACTGTCAATGGGTATGCTTTATATCCTTTTCTCTCTTTCACACTATTCTCCTCCTGAATATCTTACAAATTATTGGTGAACTCATCTAATGCTTCCTCATATGCTTTCATATCTTTAAAGTAACTTTCGCCATGAGCAGCACCTTCCACAATCAATTTCTTCTTAGGCGATGCACAACAATCATATAGTTCCTGGCACATTTTCACCGGAACGAATGTATCTTTGGAGCCATGTATAAATAAAATTGGAACTTTTGCCTTTGCCACTTCTCTCTTCGCATTGCATTCATCCATTCCATATCCCGCCAGCCTTTTGTTTACAATATTTG
Source organism: Clostridiales bacterium (assembly GCA_029006795.1). Classification (GTDB taxonomy): domain Bacteria; phylum Bacillota; class Clostridia; order Lachnospirales; family Lachnospiraceae; genus Roseburia. The sequence continues at coordinate 2,370 of JAQXGQ010000029.1, forward strand.
CCGCGGGAATAATCGGAAATGCCGGAAGATGATACATGGTATTTAACACATGGGTAAATACCTCCTTCGGAGAGGTAAAACCGCAGTCGGAAATAATTCCTTTCACCTGAGGTGGCAGTTCTAAGCCACTTGCCATCAACACGGTTGCGCCTCCCATAGATATTCCATGAAGGAAAATCTCAACATCTGTGCCACATTTCTGAAGCACCCAGTCAATCCATCCGAGAGCATCTTTCCTGTCTAGACATCCAAACCCAATATAATCACCCTCACTGTCTCCATGTGCTCTTGCATCCGGATGCAGCATGGCATAACCATGCCGGAAATAGTAATCCGTCAGTCCGGTAAAATCCGCCAACCCTTTGCTGGTGTAACCATGAAAACAGATGACCACCCGCTTCTTCTCTGAATTTTCTTTTATCGGCGGAAAATATGCCGCATGAAGTTTTAATCCATCAAAGGCAGTCTGATATACATCCTCATGGGGCTGTTCTAACATAAAGGCTTTTCTCTCCGCTAATATGTCTGAATACTGTGACCAGTCCGTACCTGCCATTTTTATGGTACGTTCCATATCTACCTGCTGTCTTTTCATGGTTCTTCCATAAAAGTAAGCTGTTCCTGCCGCTCCTGCCGCTACTAATACTCCGGCACATGCGGCTGCTATTTTTAAAATTCCCATGTTCGCTCCATATCAACTATTCTTCCGTTGTTTCTTTCTTTGCTTCCTTTTTTGCATCCTTCTTCATCTGCTTTTGTTTCAAATCTATAATCTCTTTTAATCTGAGAGCCTTCTCTATATTTCCTTCAACTTTTAACTTTTGAGTGGTAAATGCCCATACCGGATCCATTTTTCCCTCTGCTATTTTCATAAATGTATCCGGGGCAGAAATAAACATAGCATCTCTGTCGTAATACTCATATGGCTCCACAAAAAGCTCACCGTCTTTTACCTCCACATAAAAAATACCGCCTGCCTCTTCATCCTCGATGCAAAACTGATAAGCAAGATGTTCTTTAATATCGCTTACATCTGCTCCCATAAATCTGTTTTTTACTTCATAAAAAAAATCTGCGTATGTCATCCTATCCTCCCAAACATTTTCGACCACTAGTCGAATATTATCAGGGTGATTATAGCACCATTTTCGAACGGTGGTCAATTACGAAAAGCCTTAAAAATATTACAAATATTTTCCATTTTTTTGTGTAATTATTCCATATTGTCCGCAATTAACTGATATGCTACAATATTTAACACAAATCTTGACAACAAAGGGAAAGGTGGCTTTTATATGCCAGATTCAAAAAAATCAGAAAAAATCCTTGATGCTTTACAGGAACTGTTGGAAGAAAAAAGCATCCAACATATTTCTGTAAGTCAGATTGCCAGCAGAGCCGGCATTGGAAAAGGAAGTATTTATTACTACTTTCCTTCAAAAGATGCTATTGTTGACGCATTAATCAAACGCAGCTATGAACAGCCATTGCAGACTGCAAAGACCCTGTCATCACAGACTAATATCTCATCCTTCACCCGGATGGCAATGCTCTTTCAGGCATGCAGGAATGCTTCCACTGCATTGTTAAAGCAAAACAAGGCTACTTCGACAAATGCCCAAGACCTTGCTTTTCTTCACCAAAAATACTTTAATTACCTGATTTCCGAGCTTAAACCGGCATTGACCGAAATTATATCCCAGGGAATTGAGCGTGGCGAAATTCACTTTGACCGTCCTGCTGCCTTAGCTGAGATTGCCCTTATTGTAATCGCCGTAAAACTTAACAATTCTTTTTTACCCTCCACCGCTGAAGAGACGGAGGATACCTTAAAGGGATTGATTTCTCTTTTGGAAAAAGGCACGGGTGTTCCTACAGGAACTCTTGATTATTTGTCGCTGATTAATTAGGCTGCTTTTCTGCCCTGCTATGATTATCAACCGTGCAAAGAAAATTAGCCATATTATTTTTAATCCTCTATTTTTTCTTGGATAACCTGCCCCACTCTCTCCAGAAGATCATGTGGCAGAAATGGCTTTTTCACATATCCTTTTGCACCAAGGCGTGCCGCTTCCTTTACCGTTTCTATGTCCGCATCCGCTGTAAGGAACATGACCGGTATTTCCTTAAATTTCTCATGTGCCCTCATATATTCCAATGTTTTTATACCATTCATGATCGGCATCTCAATATCCAAAAGTACTAAATCAACCATTTCTTCTTTTAATGTCTCAAAACACTCCGCAGCAGAGATTGCTGTTATGGTTTTATATCCATTTGATTCCAGTATAACCTTTGCCACTTTCAGATTCATTGAATCGTCATCTACAATTAAAATTCTTCTCATATCATTCTCCATTTTCATATATGTAATTTATTTATTCATCAAAGTGTTCCAAAACTATTGCTGCTTTACAGTCTTTAACAATACCTTGTGTTTTGTGGACAAATATATCCCGTTTTTGTCCATTTTAACCTCATTTTCATATGTATTATCCACAATCAGTACAATGCAGTTTTCATTATGTGATAGACAAATCGCTATCGGAAATCCCTATCTTTTCAGGAACATTTATCTTAACCCGAAACTCAATATTCTTCTCTTTTGCTAATTGATAATAATAGCCAACTAGCATATTGATAACAGTATGTTCACAAAACACAAGCTGTCCTTCTTCGGGAAATTGTTTGATATACTTTTTCACATAGCTTTTCATCTGCTCATAGTCGCCGCGTTCCAAAAATCCTGACATGACAATAAAGTGATGCCGAATATCGTGTTTTGCACGCCTTGTTTCCATAATCCAACTCTGTAGATTTTCATATTGAAGCGCCTGCATGGTTAACATATGATTATTTGATTCCAACTGAAGATTTTTCGTCTGCTCCTGTATCAACCGGATGACCACATGAACCGTTACAAAAGCACCTGCATTAACAAAAAATAAAAAAACGGGGGTTCCCTGACACATTGCCTGCTCTAACGAGGACATATCATTATAATAGATAGTATAATACCAACACGGGAGTTTGACAATTAAATTATGAAAAAAGTACTTGCAGGCCGCATATAGCCTGCATTTTATATCGCCAAATCTTATGTAAAAGCCAATGGCAGTACGACTTCTACCATTGTCCGTAAGCTGGGTACTTTAGACCAGCTTTTAATTGAACATGGCCCTACAAGAGATGATGTACTCGCATGGGCAAAAAATGAAGTAAAAATAGAAACTGAAAAATACAAAAAAGAAAAAGAAGCTAAAACTGTATTGATTCCGTTTCACGCCGACAGGCAACTGGATTATGAAAAACAGGTTTTCTTCCGCGGCGGATATCTTTTTTTACAGTCCATCTATTATCAGATGCATATGGATAAAATCTGCCGCAAACTGAAGTTGAAATACAAATTGAACAGGAAGATGGCAGTAAAAAGTATGGAAAAAGCAAAGAACACCGACCAAACCCCATCATTCAAATGGGATTATTTATGGACGGCGATGGCATTCCGCTTGCTTTTTCACTCTTTCCCGGAAACGCAAACGAACAGACATCATTAAAACCATTAGAAAAGCAGGTGCTTGAAAAGTTCGGCTGCCAGAAATTTATCTATTGCAGTGATGCAGGGCTGGGTTCGGAGGATATCAGATCTTACAACCACATGGGTGAACGGGCTTATATCGTGACCCAGTCCATCAAAAAATTGAAAAAAGATGAACCTTATACCACAAAGAAGCTGCACCAGCGCCTGATTGTCACATACTCTCCGAAATATGCACTTTACCAGAAATCCATTCGTGATAAACAGGTAGAACGCGCACAAAAGATGCTGGACGCTGGAAACGCAAAGAAGAATCGGAAGAATCCCAACGATCCTGCCCGTTTTATTGGAGCCATAGCCGCTACCAAAGAAGGTGAGACCGCTGATATCCATCATTATCTGGATGAAAATAAAATCGCAGAAGAATCCCAGTATGATGGATTTTATGCTGTATGCACAGATCTTCTGGATGATGAAGTTGGAGATATTTTAAAAGTCAGTGAAGGCAGATGGCAGATAGAAGAATGCTTCCGTATCATGAAAACAGATTTTTCTGCCAGACCGGTTTATCTGCAGGATGAAAACCGTATCAAAGCACATTTTCTGATCTGTTTCCTCGCATTGACAATCTATCGATTCCTTGAAAAAAAGCTGGGCTCAAAATATACCTGCTATGAATTGCTGGGCACTTTAAAAACAATGAACTTTGTAGAGATTCAGGAACAGGGATTTGTTCCAACATACAAACGGAATTCTATTACGGATGCACTGCATGACGTCTGCGGCTTTCGAACCGACTATCAATTCATAACCAAAAGCAAAATGAAAGCAATTCAGAAACAGAGCAAAGGAAGGGAATAAATTACTAAACTCCGTGGCAAAACATAAAATCGCTGTATCCCAGTAAATACAAGGGATACAGCGATTTTTTCTTTCAACAACTGTCAAAGATGGGATATATACAAAACAAGATTCTTTATTTCCACATACATTAGGTTCATAATCTCTTAGTGCTTCTACCATCGTATAACTTACATATAGCTTTCCATTCTCGGTTTCATTATCAAAGCTTTCAAGCATTTGTTTCAACGCATCCTGCCCATCGGCATTCCCTAGATTTGTCTGATGTGCATCATAATCAAAAAAGAGAAAAACTTCAGAAAAATCTTCCCTAGATAATCCTTCGAGCAGTTTCTGCAATTCCTTACTGCTCTCTCTCAAAACTTCAATAATATCTGTTTCAAAATCATCAGCTTCTAGTTTCTTCCAAAGCATATAGATATTCTCTCCTGCCGGGAGCGAAATCAACTTACAGTTTCCGTGATTAAAGAATCGTTTTGAAATATTATCAATGACTTGAGGCTCTCTGAATTCTCCTTCGACTATAAATGCCTTATAGTCTCTATCGTCCATTAAATGCACCTGCCTTATACATCTTCTGAAGATTGTGTGCCTGACGCAATTCCTTTTCAGTCAGTTCTGAAATAGCCTTAATACCATTATTCTCAAGTAAGAAATAACAATCTGGCCTTAGAAGATCATTACTCATAAGGTCAGTATTATGTGTTGTTGTAAATATTTGTACCCCCGTCATACCTCTAAGCCTTTTCTGCACAGCTTCAGACAACTCATAATGATAGAAAGCATCAAATTCATCTATAAAAACAAACGAAGCCTTCTCCATGCGAATGTACCAGTAATAAAACAATGCTAATGATCTTGTTCCTGTGGATGCAATCTTAAAGAAATCTGCATCTTTGTTGTCAAAATGACAGTATATCGTCTTTCGGCCATCCACCTCGCATCCATATAAGTCATAGATGATGCCATTTTCCTGTAAAAACTCTTGGAAATCTTTTACTTTTCCACCATTTACGATACCTTCAGCCACACTCTCAGTTCCATTCATAAAGCCTTCATAGCCTCTGCTATCCAATGAATAGAACAGCAACATATGCTCAACAAAATAGATAAATTTCTTAAATACCTGATTCTGAGTGTTATTAGTAAGTATGGAATTACTATTTACATACTTTACACGAGAAATCGGACTTTCGTTCTTGATTGAAGCATTAAGTGTATTTGATCCCTCAAGAAGAGTAAATCCATCTCTTGTCAAAAAATCATAAAAAATAACCTCTTTATCATCGATAGACAAGCTCTCACTCCTTAAGGCATCTACATCCGTCTTGCTATATTTATATACCACCTCATGCTCATCAAATACAAAAGTATACTCAAATTCTGCAAATGATTTTCTGCCGCTCATATTGAGATAAAAATCATAGCTCTGTATAAGTTTCTGCTTCTCCGTCAAATGAGTAATGATATCAAATATAGCCAAACCAAGATTGGATTTTCCACAACTGTTTATTCCATAAATGATTCCTTTTGTAACGCATCCGTTTTCAACAATCTCCGAATTAAAGCTATAATTGCTTGGTGAACCTATATCTAATGTGATTTTATCTTGAAAGCCTTTAAAGTTTTCAACACTGAATTTCTTTAACATAATAATCACCTTCCAAATCTATTTTCCTATAGTATATAATTATCCGCATATTTTTTCAAGTTATACTGTATTTTTTTTACGGAACGAGCAAGATTTAATATTCTGCTATAAATATATGAATCCTTATGTCTTTAAGTCTCATTGATATTTGAGCAAAAAAACTGCCAGGCTGTAAAACCTGACAGTTGTCATCTACGCAAAAATTGCACAATCGCAATCCCTTGCTATCCATTTTCAATTATTTTGCTACAATATACTCTACTTCGTAAGCGTTTCGTCATCCATATATTCTACATTCCATTTGGTAAATTTCTTCCAAAAATATGCATGATCTACAGCTTCTTTATAGGCTTCATAAGTTTCGTCTATCAGTCCGGCATCATACATATACAACGCCAGTTTCTTGCCAGTCTCTTCGCCTATTCCTGGAATGCCTCTGGTCCACAGATCATTTTTCATAAGCTCTCTTAGTATAGCATTGTTAAAAATCCCCACGCCAGCCAGAAGTTTGACCATTCTAGGCGTAACTTTACTAAGAGCCTCCGGTCCCTGCACAATAAGAGTTGCCTGCTTCGTCTTTCCTTCCTTCAAGTATTCCTTAGATAAATCTTCCGCCAGCTTATTCATACCAGCGATTCTGCCTTCATACCCTTCAATAATCCAAACTCTCTTCAGAGGTGATGCGAGCCATTTGAGCGCATGCTTGCATAACTGTCCGCATCTTCTCTGTGACTTTCCAAGTCTCTCACCAATCTCCTTAAAGGTAAGCCCCTCTTCAAATCTAAGCTTTATAATCTCCTGATGCTGTTCCTTCAAAAGGCCAAGTGCATACTCCAGCCCCATCTCCTGGTCTTTACTTACATTCGTGACACCAATATCCAATGCTTTTATGAGATTAGCCGGATAAAGGCAAAAAGCCTACACTGTTAATATATTCAATTGCTTCATCTACTGTATGAATGCACTCTGGATCATTCCAGTCCACGCCATACACTTCGAAGCTACGCTTCTCAGTCGCGGCAGTCGCCAAATACTCAAGCAAGCTTGGCACTTGGCTCGTTGCTTCGCGCATAATCCATTCTCCTGATTCGTTTCCCATATTCTCCATCCTTATGTGAACAGGTCATCACCCACAATAACATTTTGTACAATTCCGGAATATTTGCTTCGCTTATAACCATTTCCACAAATTAGAGTCACGTGAACAGCATCTTTCGTTTCAGTCACCTTTTGAAACATAGAAAGTCTGTTTTCAATTTTCTGATACTCAGCTTCATCAAGCGAATACTCTTCATTTGTGAATTTCATTTCACAAAGATTTGAAACTCCATCTTTTCTTTTAATCACCAGATCAATCTGAG
>JAQXGQ010000030.1 GCA_029006795.1 Clostridiales bacterium
GGTATAGATTACCAGATGTTAGAACTGCGCAGAAGGATAGAAAAAATGTAGAGAGTACGTTGTTGTTAATGGTTCATAAATAAGAGAGAGGAATAAGGAATTTAAGATGAACACAAGAAATAAATCAAAGTATTTAGAAAATCGGGAATTGTCCTGGCTGAAATTTAATGAGCGTGTGTTAGAAGAAGCGGCGGATGAAACGGTTCCGTTGTGTGAGAGGATTTCTTTTTTGTCCATTTTTCAGAGTAATCTGGACGAATTTTTTATGGTGCGGGTGCAAAATTCCGGTGTTGAGCTAAATTCCCAGGAATACTTCTTCTCCCTGTCTTAGCGAAATCTTTACTTTTATTTTACTCATATTTTACAGAACTCTACCTTTAAATTTTACATAAGGGGAATAAAGTAATCCCTGTCAACAAGAAAAGTAAAAACCAGATGTGAAGCAGAAAGCACATCAAGTAAAAGAAAAAGAGAGGATTTGTAAAATGAAAAAGAAAGTAATGTGTATGTTATTAACAGGAATTATGACAGCTGGTATGCTGGCAGGATGTGGAAGCAATGGAGGCACAAATACAGCAGACGCAGCAGCTAATGCAGGCGCAAATGCCCAGGTAGAGGCAGAAGCAGATGCAGCGGAGGCTGAGAGCCAGGAGGCAGAAGCTGATAATGCAGAAGAAGCAGGTGATTTTGATGCCAGCGAATATATCAATGTAACCTCCCGTGAGGATGGTTCCGGTACCAGAGGTGCTTTTATCGAGTTATTCGGTATTGAGGAGAAAAATGAGGCTGGAGAGAAAGTAGATTACACCACAGAAGAAGCAAACATCACAAACAGCACAGATGTTATGTTGACTACTGTTGCTGGCGATGAATATGCTATCGGTTATGTTTCTCTTGGTTCTTTGAATGACACCGTAAAAGCAGTTTCCATCGACGGAGCAGAGGCAACGGTAGAGAACATCAAGAGTGGTTCTTATACGATTGCAAGACCATTTAACATTGCAACCAAAGGTGAGGTAAGCGAAGTAGCACAGGATTTCATCAACTTCATCTTAAGCGCAGACGGACAGGCAGTAATTGCAGATAAAGGATATATCACTGTAGATGATGCAGCAGCAGCTTTTGAGAGCAACGGGGCAGAAGGTAAAGTTGTTGTAGCAGGTTCTTCTTCCGTAACACCGGTTATGGAGAAATTAAAAGAGGCTTATGTTGCAGTGAATGCAGGAGCTGAGATTGAGATTCAGGAAAGTGACTCTACCACAGGTATGACAGCTACTATGGATGGAACTTGTGATATCGGTATGGCATCCCGTGATTTAAAAGACTCAGAAACAGAGGGTGGCTTAACAGCAACTGTTATCGCTATGGATGGTATTGCAGTAATCGTCAACAATGATAACCCGACCACAGAGCTTAGCAAAGATGATGTAAACGGCATTTTCCGCGGCGAAGTAACCACCTGGGATGGTATTGCAAAATAAATAGTTTTACGGCTTTTCATAATATTGACTTAAAAGAGAAAGAGGTTGCCGCACTGAAATTGAAAAGGCATTTTAGTGTGGCAGCTTTTTTTAGAACATAAAACATACACAATCTTATATTTTATATAATAACGTTTGATAGCAGGAGAAATATATGAATAAAGTAAAAGAAAAAGTCATGGAGGGGGTTTTCCTTTTTACCGCAATCATTTCCATTGTGGCGGTAGCACTTATCTGTATATTTTTGTTTGCCAATGGATTTCCGGCAATGCAAAAGATTGGTGTCTGGGAGTTTTTGTCAGGAAAAACATGGAAACCCACCAATAATATATTTGGTATTTTCCCGATGATTTTAGGAAGTATCTATGTTACCGGTGGTGCACTGGTGATTGGAGTTCCTGTAGGGATTTTAATGGCAGTTTTTATGGCACGGTTTTGCCCGGAAAAATTATATAAGGTGCTCAAACCCATCGTGGATTTGTTAGCAGGCATTCCTTCTATTGTCTATGGTTTTTTCGGACTGGTGGTGTTAGTGCCTTTTATCAGAGAACATTTTAAGGGAAATGGAAACAGTATTTTGACAGCTTCCATTCTGCTTGGAGTTATGATACTTCCAACCATAATTGGTGTGTCAGAATCGGCAATCCGTGCAGTGGAAGAAAGTTATTATGAGGGAGCATTAGCCTTAGGGGCAACTCACGAGCGAAGCGTATTCACGGTCATTGTTCCAGCTGCTAAATCGGGAATTATGGCAGCGGTGGTACTCGGAGTGGGACGTGCCATCGGTGAGACTATGGCAGTAATGATGGTGGCAGGAAATCAAGCAAGGGTGCCTTCAAGCATCTTTAAAGGTGTCCGTACTCTGACGGCAAACATTGTTATGGAAATGGGATATGCCACAGATTTACATAGAGAAGCATTGATTGCTACCGGTGTGGTCTTGTTTGTATTTATTCTCATTATCAATATTTCGTTTTCTATATTAAAGAGACGTGGAAAGGAGAACTAGGATGGAAGCAATAAATAGACAGTCCTTTGGAGATAAAATGAAATCGTACCGGAAACATCCGGGTTCCTTTCTGTTGTTGCTGTTAGTATTGGTGGCGGCGTTACTGACCATCGGAGTTTTAGTGTTTCTGGTGGGCTATATTCTGATACGTGGTATTCCTTATTTAAAACCATCTCTGTTTGCATGGAATTACACCTCGGAAAACGTATCTATGCTGCCGGCAATGGTAAACACACTGTTTATGACCGTACTGGCATTGGTGATTTCCATTCCGTTCGGAGTCGGTGCAGCCATCTATCTGGTGGAATATGCAAAAAAAGGTAACAAATTAGTCGGAGTTGTCCGAATTACAGCGGAAACACTTTCCGGTATTCCTTCTATTATTTATGGCTTGTTCGGTATGCTGTTTTTTGTAACTGCCTTAAAATGGGGCTATTCCATGTTAGCAGGTGCTATGACGTTGGCAATCATGGTACTGCCAACCATTATGCGAACCACAGAGGAGGCTCTTTTATGCGTGCCCGACTCCTTCCGTGAGGGAAGTTTCGGCTTAGGTGCAGGAAAGCTTCGTACCATATTTAAAATTGTGCTCCCATCAGCGATTCCAGGTATTTTATCCGGAATCATCCTGGCAATCGGACGTATTGTGGGTGAGACAGCGGCATTGATTTACACCGCAGGAACAGTGGCAGGTATCGCCGGTTTCTTCGATTCCGGACGTACGTTAGCAATTCACATGTATTCCTTATCAAGAGAGGGAATGCACAACAATGAAGCGTATGCCACGGCAGTGGTGCTGCTTGTCATTGTATTGATTATTAACGGAGTATCATCCCTGATTGCAAAAAAATTTGAGGCGCCGCGGGAATAGGTGTGGGATTTAGAAAACGATTTGGAGGAAAACTATGTCAGAAAAATTTAAAATATCCAATCTGGATTTGTATTATGGTGATTTTCATGCCCTGAAAAATATCAATATGTCCATCAAAAACAATGAAATTACAGCATTTATCGGCCCTAGCGGATGTGGAAAATCCACATTTTTAAAAAGCTTAAACCGCATGAATGATTTAGTAGAGGGCTGCCGGATTACCGGGGATGTCCGTCTTGACGGGGAGGATATCTACCGCGGAATGGATGTTAATATCTTAAGAAAACGGGTAGGAATGGTGTTCCAGAAACCGAATCCATTTCCGATGAGTATTTATGATAACATTGCTTATGGCCCGAGAACCCACGGTATCCGCTCAAAAGCAAAATTAGATGATATCGTGGAAAAATCCCTGCGGGATGCGGCAATCTGGGATGAGGTAAAGGATCGTCTCAAAAAGAGTGCATTGGGAATGTCCGGTGGACAGCAGCAGCGTCTTTGTATTGCAAGGGCTTTAGCAGTGGAGCCGGAAGTCATATTAATGGATGAACCGACTTCGGCATTAGACCCGATTTCTACTTCTAAAATAGAGGATTTGGTAATCGAGCTGAAGAAAGACTATACCATCGTTATGGTAACACACAACATGCAGCAGGCGGTTCGTGTATCGGATACGACCGTATTCTTCCTGTTAGGAGAAGTCATTGAAAGCGGTGAAACAGAAAAATTATTCTCTGTACCGAAGGATAAGCGTACCGAGGATTATATTACCGGACGTTTTGGTTGATGAAAATTGGGTTGGAAAGGAGAACGTGACAAAATGAGAAATCGATTTGACAGACAGTTATTAGAATTAAACAACCAGCTTATTCAGATGGGGAGCTTGATTGAGCAGGCAATTGAAATGGGAATTTCGGCATTGATTAAGCAGGACGTGGAGAAAGCAAAACAGGCAATGAAGTTTGATGAAGAAATAGATCATCAGGAAAGAGAAATTGAAAGTCTCTGCATGAAATTACTGTTACAGCAGCAGCCGGTGGCGAGAGATTTACGCCTGATTTCCGCTGCACTTAAAATGATTACTGATATGGAGCGTATCGGTGACCATGCCTCCGATATATCAGAGATGACGATTTTGATGTCTGGTTCTAAGTACGAGGGAGAACAGATTAGCATCGACTTAATCAAAGATATGGCAAAAGAAACCACAGATATGGTCATTAAGAGTGTGGACGCTTTTGTCAATAAAGATATGGAATTAGCACGCTGGGTGATTGAAAGGGATGATGTGGTGGACGATTTATTTTCTGACTACCGCAAGCAGCTGATTGAAAAAATCAATGAGAATGTAAAGAATGGTGAGCAGGCAACAGATATGCTGATGGTAGCAAAATATTTTGAGCGTATTGGAGACCATGCTACAAACATTGCCGAGTGGGTTATTTATTCCATTACAGGGGAACATGAAAAGTAATAGGTAATAAATATTAGGAAAAAAGTACGAGCGAGTAAAATAAAAATATACAAAATAATACGGAATAAAATCGATTTTACATAGATTTTACATAAAAATGACGTCTAATTTACATACTCCTTTTATGATGAATTGCAAAATTGCCCAAAATGCGGTATAAATAAACTGTATGTAAAAAATGAGTAAAGTGTATTGATGTATATCAAAAAGGAGACGTAAGATGGATATTTTTGGAATACTGACATTACTTGGCGGACTTGCCATGTTCTTGTACGGAATGAATGTTATGGGAGCCGGCTTAGAGAAAATGTCAGGCGGAAAATTAGAGCGCGTATTGGAGAACCTGACTTCAAATCCGATTAAGGCAGTGCTGTTAGGCGCCGGTGTTACAGCGGTGATACAGTCCTCTTCTGCCACTACGGTTATGGTGGTTGGATTTGTAAATTCCGGTATTATGAAACTGTCACAGGCAGTTGGTATCATTATGGGTGCGAATATCGGTACGACGATTACTTCCTGGCTGTTAAGCCTTACCGGAATTGAAGGTGGAAGTTTCTTTATACAGATGTTAAAACCGTCTTCTTTTTCTCCGATTCTTGCCATGATAGGTATTATTTTTACGATGTCGGCAAAGAGCGACAATAAGAAAGATATTGGGCAGATTCTATTGGGATTTTCTGTATTGATGTATGGTATGCAGACTATGAGCGGTGCAGTGGAGCCTTTAGCGGATGTGCCTGAATTTACCGGTATGCTGACCATGTTTAACAATCCGGTATTAGGAGTTGTGACAGGTGCCGTGCTTACTGCAGTGATTCAAAGTTCTTCTGCCTCTGTAGGTATTTTGCAGGCATTGTCTGTAACTGGCGGATTTACTTATGGTTCTGTGATTCCGATTATTATGGGACAGAATATCGGAACCTGTGTCACAGCTATGATATCTTCTGTGGGAGCTAATAAAGGAGCGAAGCGTACAGCTTTTGTACATTTATATTTCAATTTGATTGGTACAATCCTGTTTATGGTATTGTTTTACACTTGTGATGTTATTTTCCAGTTCACATTTACGGATGAAACAGTAGGAGTGGCTGGAATTGCAGCGATTCATACCATATTTAATATATTTGCCACAGTCATATTGCTCCCGTTTACAAAAGGATTGGAAAAACTGGCATATCTGACCATTCCGGAGACAGCCGATGAGAAAACAGTACAGGATGATGTATTCACAATTTTAGATGACCGTTTTTTAAGCAGTCCGACATTTGCTATTGAGCAGTGTCATTCCTTAGTGAACCAGATGGCAGAGATGACCCAGGCGGGATTTTTAGAGGCAATGACTGTGCTGACTGATTATTCCGAGGAAAAGATAGAAGACGTGATTGCCAAAGAGAACAGGATAGATACATATGATGACAAAATCAGTGCCTATCTGACGAAATTAAGCAGTCAGAATTTATCCTATAAGGATAGTTTAAAAGCAACTTCCTTACTGCACTGTCTGACCGACTTTGAACGTATTTCTGACCACTCTATCAATGTAGTGGAAAATGCGCAGCAGATGTATAAGGACGGAGTATCATTTTCTAAGAAAGCAAAAGAAGAGATGCGGATTTACGGCGAAGCGATTGCGGATATCTTAGGACGTACCACAAAGGCATTTGTGGAGGGAGATGGCGTGTTAGCGAGAACTGTGGAACCGTTAGAGGAAGTCATTGATGAAATTAATAAAGATGTGAAGAAAAATCACATGAAACGCCTTAGAAAAGGCAAGTGTACCATCGAACTTGGACTGGTATTGTCAGACCTTGCGATGAATTATGAACGTGTGGCAGACCACTGTTCTAATATTGCGGTCTACATGATGCAGCTGACGGATACGGGACTCGAAGAACACAGCTTTACAGAGCAGATGGACGAGAACGAGAGTGCAGAATTTGCAAAACAGCTGGCAGAATTTAAAAAGATGTATGAATTGTAGGCGGTGCTGTCTCCGGTTTGATGGGAAATGGGAAAAGCAGAGGAAGAATAATGGCAACAATTTATATTGTAGAGGATGATGTAAATATCCGTGAGATTGAGCGTTACGCATTAAAAAACAGCGGATATGACGTAGAAGAATTTGAAAATGGCGGCGATTTTTTTAAATGTCTTGAAAGAAAAGTACCGTCTCTGATTTTACTTGATATCATGCTGCCAAATGAGGACGGTCTGGATATATTAACAAAAATTCGGACAAACAAGGCGACTGCCGGCATACCGATTATTATGGTAACTGCAAAGGCAAGCGAGCTTGATAAGGTAAAAGGGCTTGATCTTGGAGCAGATGATTATATCACCAAGCCCTTCGGTGTCATGGAATTAATTTCCCGCGTGAAGGCGTTGTTGCGCCGTACAAAACACGTAGAAACGGAGAGTCAGATACGTTATAAAGATATTCTGTTGGATAACGACAAACATGCGGTCTTTCTGGCAGGAGAGGTTTGCGAACTGACCTTTAAAGAATTTGAATTATTAAAGTATCTTATGATTAATAAAGGCATCGTTCTCTCCAGAGATAAGATTATGGATCAGGTTTGGGGATTCGAGTATGAAGGAGAGAGTCGTACCGTAGATATGCACATCAAAACCTTGCGCCAGAAATTAGGCCAAGCAGGCAGCTGCATTAAAACAGTGCGAAATGTAGGTTATATGGTGGAGTGAGGATGAAAGAAAATTTTCATTTTCACCAAAGCGAAACGATACAATGGGGAACACGAATGAAGAAAAAAATAAATACCAAATTTATGCTAATTGCGGCAATCGCCATCGTGGTGACTGCCGTATGTTCTATGTTGCTTTTTTACCAGATACTGGAAAGTCAGATTTTTGATGATTTAAAGGCAAACGCCCATGTGATTTCCCAGATGGGGGTGGAAAGGCTGACGGAAAAATCAGATTATGATTTAGGTGATGACGGGCTTCGGATTACATTGATTGGAGAAGACGGAATTGTCATTTATGACAGCTTAGAGAATGAGGCTGTTATGGAAAATCACAATGACCGTCCTGAGATTATTGAAGCATATAAAAGCGGGGAAGGAACGGCGATACGAAAATCCGCTACTTCCGCAGACCATACCTTTTATTATGCCATGCACTTATCCGAGGGCGGTGTTCTCCGTATTGCAAAGCAGAGTGACAGCATTTCAAATTTTGTATACACAATGGCAGGACTGATTGTCGTGGTAGGGCTTCTGGTATTTGTCATGTGTGCATTCTATTCCCATAAACTGACAATGCGCTTAGTGACTCCTATCGAAAAAATGGCAGACAATATCACGCTGATTGATGAGGATGAAGTGTACGAGGAAATACGTCCCTTTATTTCCACCATCAAACAACAGCATGTGGACATTTTAAATCATGCTCAGATGCGCCAGGAGTTTACAGCAAATGTCTCCCATGAATTAAAGACACCGCTCACCGCCATTTCCGGTTATGCGGAGCTCATAGCAAGCGGCATGACAACCGGAGAAGATACCATTCATTTTGCCAATGAAATTCACAGCAATGCGGAGCGGCTGCAGACGTTGATTAATGATATCATTAAATTGTCCGAGCTTGATGATGAAAATCTGAAACTGGAATTTGAGACAGTAGATTTGTATGAGTTAGGAGAAAACTGCATTGCCTCTATGACCTTGCAGGCACAGAAAAATGAAGTGGCTATGCGCCTTACCGGTGACCACGCCTTTTTAAACGGAAATAAAACCCTGTTAGAAGAATTGTTTTTTAATCTTTGCAGCAATGCCGTGCGCTACAATAAAAAG
The DNA here is from genome assembly GCA_029006795.1 of Clostridiales bacterium. GTDB lineage: Bacteria > Bacillota > Clostridia > Lachnospirales > Lachnospiraceae > Roseburia. The sequence continues at coordinate 8,648 of JAQXGQ010000030.1, forward strand.
GGCGGCAGTGTGGTAATAGAAACCGGTATGGAAGACGGAAGACCGATGTTATCTGTGAAAGACAGCGGTATCGGTATTCCGAAAGACCAGCAGGACAGAGTCTTTGAACGTTTTTACCGTGTGGATAAAAGTCGTTCAAAATCTACCGGAGGCACAGGTCTTGGGCTTGCCATCGTCAAACATATTGTGGCACAGCATGATGCCCAGATTACCCTAAACAGCGAAGAGGGCGTAGGAACGGAAATAAAGGTGGTTTTTTAATCATAAAGATTGTTTCAAAGAGGAAAAAATGTGTTACAATAATAAGATAACGAATGAAGGAGCGTAACACCATGTTTTCCGTATCAGATATTAAACAGGAGACATATCAGGCAGCATACCGCAGGGGAAAAGAACTGTATGAAAGGGGAGCCGTATCAGATTTTTCCTATGAAGTGTATTGTGTCGGAGAATTTCCTAAGGCAGAAGTTGCGGCAAAAGTCAGGGGCAATGAAAAGCCGTATTATCATGTAGAAATGGAGATTGACGAAGAATTTGGAGAGGTCAGCAACAGTCGGTGCGAATGTGAAGCCTTTTACAATTATGAAGGGCTTTGCAAGCACTGTGTTGCTGCTCTTTTTAGTTATGTAAACCGAAGGCGGGCGGCGGATATCCTTAAGGTAAAGAATGGAGAAGCGGAGGAAAAGGAACAAGCGATTTCTCAAGAGGTGAATTTAAGAACCAGCAATAGCTTAAAAATGCTGTTAAACCATTATTCCATGCGGGCAGGAACCGTTTATCTTCTGCCGGAAAATATTTATGGAAAAGTAGAGTTAGAACCTTACTTTAAAATGAATTACGGTTTTGCCACAGTAGAATTTAAAATCGGTGCAGAGCAGAAATATGTGCTGAAAAACATTTCGGCATTCCTAGATTCTTTACGCAACAATGAGAAAGTGCGTTATGGAAAGAAACTGGAATTTTATCATCATATGGAGGCATTTACGGAAACTGCAAAGAGAATGATACAGTTCCTGCAGATTCAGGAGGCGGATAAGAGAAGGCAGAGCAAATTTCATGCCTATTATACCTATACGGGAGGCTATGAGCGGACGATGGAGTTAGACGGTCTTGGGATTGACCGCTTTTTTGAAGCAGTGGGAACGGAGCCTTTTACAGCGGAAATCGGTTTTCTGCCGGAGGAACAGTTTCGGGTGGCAGAGGAGGAGAAGCAGCCTAAGCTGCATATAAAGCAGGGCGGTTCCGGGATTTTTCTTCTGTTAGAAGACTTACAGGTCATTCATGGGGAGAAATATGTCTATTTTTATGAGGACAGTCTGATTTATCGGAGTAAGCCGGGGTTAAAAGGAAAAATATATGATTTCTTTGAATTTTTGAACAGGCAGACAGGAGGGGAGTGCTATGTTGCCGAGGAGGAACTTCCCATGTTCTGCCGTGATTTGTTACCTTTAATCCGGGAAAACTTTACAGTGGTGTCCGAAGGATTTGACGAGAGCCTTTATGTTCCGCCGAAGCCGGAGTTTGAATTGTATCTCGATAAACGGGATGCCAATACGGTCGGGGCGAGACTTATGGCGGTATATGGTGAGGAAAAATATAACGTTCTTGAAAAGGTTGGACCTGGAGAGGTGCGGGATGTGGCAGAGGAGCTGCGGACGAGAAATTTAGTGGAGCCATATTTCAATGATTACACGATGGGACAGACGGTCTTTGTACTCTCCAGAAATGAGGACATGTTGTATCAGCTTCTCACTGGTGGTCTGCGGCGGCTCTCTGACTATATGACGATTTATACTAGTGAGGGCTTCCGCAATATGAAAGTGGTATCCTCTCCCGGGGTTTCTGTGGGAGTTTCGTTAAAGAGTGATTTGTTAGAGTTAGAAATCCATTCCCCGGAAATGTCTCAGGAGGAACTGGCATACCTGCTTTCGAAATATGATAAGAAAAAGAAATATATTCGATTGAAAAACGGAGATTTTCTGGATATCGAGGATGATGGCTTAGGGGTTCTTGCGGAGGTCAGCGAAGATTTGCGGCTGACGGAGGCAAACCTGAAAAAAGGCAAGATTATTGCACCAAAATACCGCGCAATGTATCTTGATGCGGCGCTTAAAAGCAATCATGTACTTTCCGTGGAGAAAAACAGAGAATTTAAGGGCATGGTGCGGAACATGAAAACCATTGAGGACAGCGATTTTGAGATACCGGCTTCCTTAAAAGGGATTATGCGAAGTTACCAGAAAAACGGTTTTTTGTGGCTTAAGACTTTGCGGGAGAATGGCTTTGGGGGAATTTTAGCGGATGACATGGGGTTAGGAAAAACCCTACAGGTGATAAGTCTGCTGCTATCCGAACAAGAAGAAGTTAAGGCGGGGGAGAAAGAGCCAAAACCTTCGCTGATTGTCTGCCCTGCCTCTTTGGTTTATAACTGGCAGAAAGAAGTAAAACGTTTTGCGCCGGAGCTTAACACACAGATTGTTGCCGGAAGTGCAGCGGAGCGTAGAGAGCTTGTGAAAAAAAGCGAAAAGCAGCAGATTTTGATTACTTCTTATGACTTGTTAAAGCGTGATGTAGAGCTTTACCGTGATATGGTATTTGCCGTTCAGGTCATTGACGAGGCACAATACATCAAAAACCCATCTACCCAGGCGGCAAAGGCAGTAAAGAAAATGACAGCGGCATTCAAGCTGGCACTGACTGGTACACCGATTGAAAACCGCTTGAGCGAGCTCTGGAGCATTTTTGACTACCTGATGCCGGGGTTTTTATACACCTATCAGCGTTTCAGAGAGGAAATTGAGCTGCCAATCGTGACAAACCAGGATGAAAATAAAATGGAACGGTTGCAGCGGATGATACGTCCTTTCATTCTGCGGAGACTTAAAGGGGATGTATTAAAGGATTTGCCGGAAAAACTAGAGGAAAATGTATTTGCAAAACTTGCCGGGGAACAGATGCAGCTTTACGACGCCCATGTGCAGCAGATGAAAGAGATGTTAGATGGGAAGAGCGAGGAAGAGTTTCGGGAAAATAAGATACAGATTTTGTCAGAGCTCACAAAATTGCGTCAACTTTGCTGTGACCCGTCTCTGCTTTTTGAGGATTATAGCGGAGAGTCGGCGAAGACGGATATGTGTATGGAATTGATACTAAACGCTGTAAACGGAGGACATAAGGTTCTTCTGTTTTCCCAGTTTACCTCTATGTTAGACAGGCTTGGGGAGCGGCTGAAAAAAGAAGGGATTGCCTACTATATGCTTACCGGCTCTGTCAGCAAGGAAAAGAGAATGCAGATGGTGGAGAGTTTTGCCACGGACGAGGTTTTGGTGTTTGCTATCAGCTTAAAAGCCGGAGGTACAGGACTTAATCTGACGGCTGCGGATATTGTCATCCATTATGACCCCTGGTGGAATGTGGCGGTACAAAACCAGGCAACGGACAGAGCACACCGTATTGGGCAGAAAAATGTGGTAACTGTCTACAAACTGGTGGCTGAGGGCACCATTGAGGAGAAAATCATTGCCATCCAGGAGCGGAAGAAACAGTTGGCCAGGCAGGTACTAGAGGGCGAAGGCATGGATACCGCAACCTTTACAAGAGAAGAAATTCTTGAATTATTGGGGTAACATACGAAAAAAGTAATGTTTTGAGAAAAATAATTGACAAAAGATTCTCAATAGTCTATAGTAGAAAAATAAACATGGGGTGCGGAAAACGGCCCTGAGATAAGAATGAAATTCCGTGAGGGAGTAGTTCGCGTATAACGTGATTTGTCAACATACCGGTCGGATATGGGCACACAAAGCTGACCTGGCAAATCTTAAAGAATGAGACTCATGTATATTTACCCATTATCCGTGGGCAAATATACAAGGAGTCTCATTTTGTATGTACAAAGGAAGCAGGAGGAGAAAAAAGATGGCAGCATTTGTTGAATTGTTGCTGATAGGAGTCGGTCTTGCAATGGATGCTTTTGCAGTGTCAATCTGTAAAGGACTTGCCATGCGAAAGGTGAATAAGAAACAGGCAGTGATTATTGGTCTGTTCTTCGGAGGATTTCAGGCATTGATGCCACTTATCGGATGGTCGTTGGGAAGTCAGTTTGAAAGTTATATTACGAACATTGATCACTGGATTGCTTTCATACTGCTGGCATTTATCGGCGGCAAGATGCTACTTGAGGCAGTAAAACCGGAAGAAGATGTGGAGATAGAACAGATGGATCCACCTCTTGACATCAAAGAAATGTTTCTTTTAGCAGTGGCAACCAGTATTGATGCCCTTGCAGTAGGTATTACTTTTGCCTTTTTAGATTATCCTATTGTGGAAGCAATTTCGATTATCGGAATTACCACATTTATTATTTCCGTGGGTGGCGTGTATGTGGGCAACTTTTTTGGAAATAAATATAAAAATAAGGCGGAATTTGCAGGTGGTTTAATTCTGGTGCTCATTGGTCTTCGAATTTTGCTGTCACACTTAGGTTTCATTTAAACAAAAGCATAAAAATACAAAGCAGGAAATTCCTGCAGAAAGAGGAAAATATGGGAGAAATGATTTGGTCACTTGTAATACTTGTAATCGGATTTGTGCTGTTGATAAAGGGTGCAGATTTTTTTGTGGAGGGAAGTTCTTCTGTGGCAAAAAGGCTGCGCGTACCATCCATTATCATCGGACTTACCATCGTGGCAATGGGAACGAGCCTGCCGGAGTGTGCCGTCAGTGTTACCGCAGCTTTGGCGAATAACAATGCACTTGCGGTCAGCAACGTGGTTGGTTCAAATATTTTTAATCTGATGGTGGTCTGTGGTGCCTGTGCCTTATTTGCACCGTTGGCGGTTCAAAAGGATACATTGAAAAAAGAATTTCCGTTCTCCATTATTTGCGCCATCATTATGCTTGTGTTTGGATATCTGGGAATGACCATAGGGCGTTTGGATGGTGTCATCATGCTCTTATTGTTTGCATGTTTTTTAGGTTGGATGATAAAAAGTGCATTAAATGCCCGCTCTAATGCAGTAGAAGAGGAAGAAATAGCCATTCTTCCAGTATGGCGTTGTATTGTCTATATTGTTGGCGGTGCTATCGCCATAAAATTTGGAGGCGACTTTGTTGTAGATGGTGCATCTACAATTGCATCCAAATTAGGTTTATCCCAGAACCTGATTGGACTTACGGTGGTGGCACTTGGAACGAGTCTGCCGGAGCTTGTAACTTCCATTGTGGCAGCCCGGAAAAATGAAGTGGATATGGCACTGGGAAATGTGATTGGCTCTAACATTTTTAATATTCTTCTGGTAATTGGTGTCGCAGCAGCTATTAGCCCGATTGCTTTTATCATGGAAAATGTATTTGATATTATTCTTTTGATTGCCATGAGTGCATTGGTGTGGATTTTTGCATGGACGAAGCAGAAGATTGGCAGGAAAGAAGGTATCGCCATGCTTGTAATTTATGCTGCCTATCTGGCTTATATCATTGTACGTTAGTTGAAATTTAGGATAGTGTCCAAAGCGCCTGCTTATAAGGCAGTTTGGGCACTTTCTTTCTGTTGCGGAAGCATCAGAAAATGGATATAATAATAGTAATATTTCAGAGGAAAAAGGAGGAACCGGTATGGATTTTTTTGATAAATTAGGAGAGACTCTTGTGAGTGCGGGAAAAGATGTAAGCCAGAAGGCGAAGGATGTATCCGAAGTGGCCAAATTAAAATTAGACATTCACTCAAAAGAGGATTTTGTGGAAAAACAGTATGCAGCGTTAGGGAAAGCCTATTATGAAAAGCATAAAGAAGAGACAGACTGTGAAGAGGCAGAGCAGTTTTTCTTGATTAAAGAGGCGTTAGAAGAAATTGAACGCATGAAGGCAGAAGTATTAAAAATTCAGGGGGCAGCAGAATGTCCGAAATGCGGGGCAAAGATGCCGGATGCGGCTACGTTTTGCAGCAACTGCGGAACAAAGTTAGATGATATGTTTGAGGAATAGGAGTTCGGGAACTTTGGAAAAAAGAAAGAATTATATTCCATTTATACTTGTCACCATTGTTGCAATTTTATATCACATCCGAATACAGCCGATGGCAGGGGATGACATCTTTTTTTCTCAGGCAACGGAGGGCAAAGGGCTGTTTCCCTATCTCATAGAGCGTTATGAGACGTGGACTTCCCGGTTTGTGATAGAATTGATACTGGTATTGTTAGTAAAAGTTCCGCTACTTTGGAAGATATTAGATGTTCTCCTGTTTGCCACGCTCCCAATCCTGCTTTCTAAGCTGTTTGGCGGGGGAAAGCTGATGAACTGGTGCGCTGCTGTGGCAGTTTTAATGTATCCTTTCCATGATATGGGTTCGGCAGGATGGATTACCACTACCGTTAATTATTTCTTCCCTGTCTGGGGCCTGTTTTTTGTGGCTCTGCTGATAAAAAAGATAGCGTGCCGGGAGGAAATATCCGTGCTAGAAGCCGTTGCGGCAGTACCGGTGTGTCTCGTTGCCAGCAGCCATGAACAGGTGGCAGTCATTTTGTTTGTAGTGCTTTTGCTGTATGGCATTTATGGATTTCGAGGAAGTACAGCTTTTCTGAAACGCAAAGTAAGGTTTGGTAGGAAACAGGCAGTATTAGCGGGATTGGTACTGGCGAATGTGGCATCATTGATATCCATTATTCTTTGTCCGGGAAATGCGGCGCGCAATGCAGTGAGCATTGCAGATTTACCTGTGTATGAAACATATCATTTCGGAGATAAACTGTACTTAGGGCTGCTTAGTGTGGAACGGGTATTTATCGCTAATGCGGATGCCTTGTTTGTACTGGTACTTGCGCTGTTGGCAGGATTGGTGTATTTAAAGACGGAGGACTACAGAAAAATCTTGATTTCTAGTCTGCCGTTAATGATTATTTTTGGACAGACGGTGCTTCGGACGGCGTATCCAGGGCTTTCCGGACTTTTCGTGATGCCGGGACAGATTACGGAGTGGAGCTTTAGTGAACTTTCCGCCTGGATACCGATGGTGTATCTTCTGGTGACCGTGGCAGCGATGCTTTACGCTTTTTACTGTCTGTTTGGAGAAAAAATAGAGGAATACCTTGCGGTACTGATACTGTTAGGCTGCGGATTTGGCGCGGGGGCCATTTTAGGTTTCATGGCAACGATTTATGTCTCCGGGGAGAGAGTATATATTACGCTTTATTTTATATTGTTATTTGTGATGTTGCTTGCTATTTACAGGCAAAAAGAAGCGCTTCAGGAGAAATTACAAAAAACTGGCGGCAAGTTGGCGGTTGCCTGGGTGGCATTGCTTTGCCTGGTAAATGTAGGATTTATCTTTCTCTCCTGCTAGTGTGTGGAGTGATTTTGGGGTCTGACGCTGTGGAATAGAGGAGAAAAACTTGTAAAACATAAAATCCCCTTATCGGAACTAAAATATTCCGACAGGGGATTTATATTTGTCTTTAATTCTTTACAGGTACCTTAATGATTGCTTTCTAATATTGTCAACATTTCTCTTGGAGTAACGATATATGGCTCTGCCGGAAAATGTTTTATATTTCCTGTAACCAGAAATGCTTCTTCACATTTTCTCTTTTCCATAACAATTTCATAAAATACCGCATCCTTCGGATCAGGCAATATTATACCGGTATCTTCTGCATCAACAAAAACGCCACGCTTAGTCATTCCATCAATGATTATGTTTATTTTTTCTTCGTCAAAATGGAATTTGGGACGTCTAAGCACTTCGATGTATTCTTTTAACACCTGCCCATTCAGTAATGGAATAATATTTCCGATAAAAGCATGCTCTAAAACGCATCCAGGTACAGAATCCCATCTAAGCATTGCAGACACCAGTACATTTGTGTCTATTACGGCATAATACATCATATTACGCCTCATTTCTGGCAGCATTTATCTCGGCATTGACTTCGTCTAATGTCATATCAGCAATACCATTCGTTTCCGCCGTTTTGCTTATTTCTCTCATTGCTCTTATAGCAGCTTCCGCTTTATATCGTTCGGTATCCAACTTCATCGTAAACGGTATTCCTCTTTCTTCAACAGAACGTGTCAGGAAAATTCGGATTGCAGTAGATAAATCCAGTCCTAATTTTTCAAAAATATCTGTCGCTTCTGCTTTAAGTTTATCATCAATGCGTAATTGAATTAAAGAATTCGCCATAACATTACCTCCTCTGCAACTGCATTTCTTTGTAATTCAATTGTATTGTATTGTTGACGAAAAAGCAAGTAATTATGATAACAGAATCGCCTTTTAATACAACCGCTTTTATAGCGGAAGTGCTCTGTCCTTTCTGCATAACAGCGGATGACGCGTTGAAGTTTGCTGCATACCACTTAGCATAGTATGCAGTATGGTTGGAGTGATGTTGTTTATTTTTATAATTGTTTTATTTTACAAAAACATTTGAAAATATTACTTAATGGAAATTATCAAAAAAGCATCAGAAAAATAAGATTGATAATTAGGGAACTTTTGAATATAATATGAACAAAAAAGTTCCCTAAATGAAAGAGGCGGAATAATGAGTGCTAATTATTCAGAAATCCAATATCTATGATCAGGCTGTTTTAGAGGGGGGTGCTATTTCATTTCCACAGACAGAAGACGTATACGAGGAATTCCAGTAAAAATAGGAGGTACTAGTTATGTACCACCACTTCCAATAGAATTTTTAGGAGAAAAGGAAAGATTTATGCAGACAAGAGAAGAAGCATTATCATATGGCTTGTCGTTTCCAGATACCTATCAGGAAGCGCCTTTCCATGATAATAATTGGCAGCTTGTCAGAGTAAAGGGCAGTAAAAGGGCCTTTCTCTGGACATATGAGCGGGATGGCTATATCAATCTGAATGTGAAAGCAGACCCGGAATGGAGAGATTTTTGGCGAGGCGCATACGCGTCTGTCATTCCCGGATGGCATCAAAATAAAGAACACTGGAATACGATAATTCTTGACGGTTCTATCCCGGATGATGACATCAAACGGATGATTGCCGAAAGCTATGACCTGGTGACAGATAGTCCGTCAAAACGTATTTATGAAGCGGTAAAGAAGATACCGAAAGGAAAAGTTGCAACCTATGGTCAGGTGGCGGAA
>JAQXGQ010000031.1 GCA_029006795.1 Clostridiales bacterium
TTCCAAATATCACAAAGTTCCTTTGCGTTGTTCTTCACTTTCCTGTCTCTCCTTATTTTGAAAAAAATTTACCGCCTTCAAAACAATAGCAACACCCAAAAGCATAATTGGAATTATAAAGCATACAAGTGTAATATAAAATTTTATCATCGTGCATGTATTTGCAAGATGCGCAAGATTTTCATATTTATAGCTATAGTTTTTTATCATAACTACCATTGCTATTATCTCCTTTTTTATTTCCGCATCGGAAATATACTATAATAGAATTAATTTGTCAATTAAAAAACGCAACCCCTGAATTTCCAAGGATTGCGCATAACTCTTATTCCATATCTATTTTACTTATTATCCGGCACAGGTTTTCTCACAGTAGGCGTCACCGTTTTTAGTATAATGATACCATCATAATTATCTGACAAAACGCCCTCTGTTGTATAAAAGGATTTCAACAGTTTTTGCCAGCCGCTAAATTCATTTCCTATACTAACCATCCGAAGAGGGCTGTCTAGTATTTCCGATAATTCGGCGTTCTCCTTAGCTGCTGCTACGTCAACATAAAAAACATTTCCATCCAGATTCTGAACCTGTGCTTTTAAGGCGTTCTCTGCGGTAATCTTTATATTTGTCTCATTTCCTGAACCACTTATTACATTTACTTTTCCCTCAATAAAATCTGTTCCAATCGTATAGTATGCCTCTCCATACTCTCCGGAAAGAAGCTCTCCCATACAGGTGTATGTTACATTTGGGGATTTTTTCTGAATATGCCCATTGTGTCCGGAGATCATTACCCGCTCCCCCTGCTCCATATCCATAATGTCTGTCACTTTGTCTGCCATATACTGATCTCTTGCCACATTATAGGTCACGCTGCCTGACTGGATTGTGGCATTCTGCATGATACATTCCGCACACAAATATGCAATCTGATAAGATTTTTCGGCACTCTTAGCAATATAATCGGCACGATTTTCTTCCATTTTCGCAAGAAAAACACTCATATCCTCTGCCGCTTGGGTATTCACATCCTTTGTCTGGGTATAAACGGTATCATCTGTCAAACTCTGTAATTTTGCTTCTAACTCCTGCTTACTCTCTTCATCAACTTTTGCAAGATACTCAAACAATATTTCCTTGTTGTTATCGTAACGCTGCATATCAAAACCATAAAAGCTAAGTTTTTCATTTTCTGCCGCTGTATCATTATATGCGCGGAGCCATTCTACAAAATCTTCCATCTCATCGGTTCGATATAACCCAAATCCGAGTTCTGCGACAGCCTCCTCTGCCGTACCGTCTCCACCGTGAATATACTCATTTACCTTATATCCACCGCCAAAATCAGCTTCTAAAGCAAAGATGCGGCACTCCTTATTCTCCACGAGTACCTGAAATACCTCTTTTTTCAGATTCTGCAGTTCTACATTTCCATGAGTGGCTTCACCTAAACCAATAATTCTCACATCCTCCGGAATTGCTATATCGGAAACTTCTGTAACATAACTTTCAATTCCTTCGATTGGCTGTGTCCCTTTTCCGCAACCCGTTAGAAGTACCGATAAGATGCCCATATATGCAACTGCCTTTTTCCATTTATTTCCCATTTTTACTTCTCTCCTTCATCTACAAATTCAAACATCTCTTCCACCGTTACACCAAATACTTTTGCAATATCCATTGCTAATTTTAATGAGGGATTATATTTTCCATTTTCCAAATGAACAATCGTCTCCCGTCTGGAACCTACCTTTTCTGCCAGCTCGCTTTGTTTCATTCCGGTTTTTTCCCGAAACTCTTTGATTCTTGTTTTTAGTGCCATACTATACCCCCTTTGTATCCATTACATAAAAGGCAACTGTCCTGATAATCGTAATCAAAACCAACGACACCATGATTGCATAGCCCATCTGTAAGTGATTCATAATTTCCATAGCCCCCATAAAAGCAACCAAAATGCCAAAGGCTGCCGCTATCTTAAGACAAAGGGAATCTGCTCTCTTCAAATTTGCCAGAGCCAGTTCATCTACAATCTCTTTATTGAATTTTCTAATTCTCGATGCCTGTGATAGCAGAAATACAAATGTAAATACTCCCACCACATACTGAATTGTCTCATAATAATCATGCCAGTCTCTTCTTGCCCACATCCAGTAATATACAGCAATTAATATGGCATAAATAATCTTGGTTGCCACCAGTTCTAATAAAGTTACTTCTTTCTTCATTATCATTCTCTCCGTGTGATTTATTTCTAACATGTGATAAATATATCACACGATTTTTGATACGTCAATATAAAATGTGAAATATTTTTAACTTTATTATTTTTAGAGGGTACAAAAAAATATCATCCGCAAAACAACTTTTTGAAGTGGTTGTCTTTCTTAAATAATTTTCTTAAGCAGATATTCCAGTTCATAGTCATAGTCTTCTTCAAATATCTTTTCTACAGCTTCCTGATTTACCGGAATTACAACCTCCGGCTTAATTCCTCCTGTCCCCTGATATTTGCTATCAATCATGATTCCCCCATCTTCATCTAAACACGCAATAGACGGATATGTTACCATCATTCCTTCCGGCATCGTATCAAACCCATCAACGCTTCCAAAACTTCCATTTGTCCCCTGAATGCCTACAACAGAAACCTGAGGGAGTTTTGCCATGTTATAGACAAATCCTCCTTTGCAAATTGCTCCGCAATAACCACACTGGCATCATCTTCACCGCCTTCATTATTTCGTACATCAATAATCAGGGATGAAATCTGCTCCTTCTTCATTTCTGCAATGTATCCTTCTATCTCAGAACGAATCCCATCATAATCGTCTCCCATTGCCTTTATCTGGAGATAACCAACATGGTTCTCTAACGTATCATAAGAAATGTCTGCCTCTTTGGCTTTATCTTTCTGCAAGAATAACCCAATCGTGTTGTACAAATACTTATATCCATTTCCCATAGAAGCCAGAGTAACGCTCTTTCTCTTCTTCTGCTCATCCAAAAATTCGACTTCTATCTGTTTTTCTCCCATACAAGATAAGCAAAATGGCTTAAATCTCTCTATATTTTCTGTATCTGCAAACCTTGAACAATTTACCGGAATAATATATTTCATCTGCGCTAATTGTTCTGCTATATCAGCTCCATTCCATTTTGTAATAACTGTACCATTTTTAATCCCGACCCTATCTGCACTGCTATCCTCTTCTACATTAGCAGCTACATACTCTCCCGAATCTAACCGAAGCAATGTCATTCCATAGTAATTCTTATAAATCTGAGCATATGCATCCTGAATATTTCTCGTACTGCCAATACCAATGATTTCATACATATCCCCCATCTGAACATGTCCATCCTGATAGGAAGCCAAGTAGGAAAGCATCGTTAATATATATGCTGTCTTATCATCATTCTGTTCCGCTTCTTCAAATAATCCTATGTATTCCTCATATTTAGCATTAAAATCCGTTTCCTTCCATCCTTGCAATGCATAATGGGCTTTCATATCTTCATGTAAAGCCGTGAAGGCATCTGCGTATCCTAAGGATGTATAACAGTATGACTTCATCGCGGTAGTAAGCATCAATGGAATAGCCGCAATAACTACTGACATAACAGAAATAATTACAGGAAATATTCTTTTTTTAATCTAACATATCAGAAAATAATTATAAAATTTGATAGCCATTATACCAGCGTCAAAAAAGGGCAGCCTGCAAAGATGCAAACTGCCTTTTTTCATACATTTTACTTGTTCAGCTAAAATTTCAGAGCATTTTTCGGACAACTATCCACACACTCCATACATAAGATACACTCTGTACCATTCACGCGTTTTCTGGAATTGTCCGTTATATCAACCCCCATTGGACACTGCTTTTTACACTTACCACAGGAAACACATTTTTCCGTATCACACTTAACACGCATCAGGGAAAAATAACTCATTGGTTTGAGAAAAACTGTAATCGGACAAATATATTTACAAAATGCCCGATTGTCCTTAAATATAAATGCCAGACCAATACCAACTATGTAATAAATAATATTTCCTATCAGAAAGCTCCAAAACATAATACGTTCCAGATTTCCTATTTGCAATAAAAATAAAGAACTGACAAATAGGAAGGAAAGTGCAAATACCAATGGCCCAAATATCTTTGCTACCGCATAGTGAATGGTTGCCGCTTCAAAAACTCCCGTAAACAGATAGTACCAAAAACCCTCTATCTGCATATTTTCATTACAGATAAGTCCAAGATAAACAAGATAATTGAACTTGCGTATTTTTTTAAACTTGTCTTTTTTCCATATCCCTCTTATACTCAAAAAGAATTTTCTCTCTTTCTCGAAAAGTGTATCTTCAACTCGCAATCGAACCGAAGATAGAAGAAGATTTATTCCTCTGCCTCGAAATCCTCTTCCCCTTCAAAATCTGCATCTAAGATGTAAACATGGTTTTCCGTATCTTTTGCAAGTTCACTGGCACGCTTCTCCATCTCCCGTAACCTTTTTTTCAGTCGCGGATAAGTAGTGGCATCTTTGTAAATAAAGTAAACTGCTGCAATGAGCAAAAAAAGTGCCAATCCCACAGAAAAGGATTCGCTGACGCCAATCATAGGCAACGCCTTGTAGATAGTTGCCGCACTACCTAGCAAAGACACAATGGTCCGCAGATAGGAAAGATGTGTCCTGTCTGCTGCCAACATAGAATTTGTCAATGCTAAGTCCGTACGGATTTTGGCAAATTCTGTCCGTTCCATAGCAAGATTATTCTGGTTGTATGCCACCGCCTCCCCGGTACCCATTTTTTTCGGACGTTTTCTTGGAATGCCGGAAGCAATCTGGGTATTGATATCACTCTTTTTTTTCATAGCTCTTATTTCTCCATATTTGCAAACTTAGTGTACTGTGGCAGCCATACTAAGTTGACAGTTCCGATAGGACCGTTTCTCTGTTTGGCAATAATAATTTCGGAAATTCCTTTCATCTCGGAATCATGGTTATAGTAGTCATCACGGTAAATAAACATTACCACATCGGCATCCTGCTCGATGGCTCCCGACTCACGCAAATCGGATAACATCGGTCGATGATCCGGACGCTGTTCTACAGCACGGGAAAGCTGGGATAATGCCACTACCGGAACAGAGAGTTCCCTGGCAAGAGCCTTTAGGGAACGGGAAATATCCGAAATCTCCTGCTGACGGGAATCACTGCTTTTCCCGGAACCGGACATCAACTGTAAGTAGTCGATGATAACCAGTTTCAAATCATGCTCTAACTTGTATTTTCGGCACTTACTGCGCATTTCCGCAATAGAAATACCCGGTGTATCGTCAATAATCAGTTCGGAGTTACCGATGACACCGGCACCCTCAATCAACTTCTCCCAGTCTGCGTCAGAAAGATTACCGGTTCGAAGTGCCTGGGCATCCACTCTCGACTCCAACGAAAAGAGACGGTTCACAAGCTGCTCCTTTGACATCTCGAGAGAAAATATTGCCGTACACATATGCTCGTGGAATGCCACATACTGTGCAATATTCAAGACAAAAGCTGTCTTTCCCATAGACGGACGGGCTGCTACGAGAATTAAATCTGAGGGCTGCAAACCGGCAGTACGATAATCAAGGTCAATAAACCCGGTGGGAATACCTGTTACCGTACCGGAGGTCTTTGCCGCATTCTCAATTTTTTCAAGAGCATTCATCACCACCTGACGTATAGGAACATAATCCCCGCCACCGCCACGGGAAGAAAGCAAATCAAAAACCTTTTTCTCAGTGATATCCATCACCGTCTCCACGCTCTCTTTTCCTAAGTAACACTCATTTTCAATCTCTTCATTGAGTTTGATGAGTTTACGACGCATGGAATTATCTTTTACAATCTGGGCATAATACTTGACGTTGGCAGAAGTAGGGACTGCCGTCATAAGGTCACGGACAAATTCCAGACTGGCAATCTCTGCAGGAACATCCTTTTCTTTTAATTTATTCTGCAAAGTTACTAAATCTACCGGCAGACTTTTATTATATAATTCTATCATGGTATCAAAAAGGATTCCGTACTGTCTGTGGTAAAAATCCTCGCTGATAAGCATTTCCATCGCCGTCACAATGGCATCTTTATCCATAATCATGGAGCCAATCACGGACTGCTCTGCCTCTAAGCTGTTTGGCATAATCCGCTTGATTAATGCTTCCTCCATAAAAAACCTTGCCTTTCCATATCTTCCTAAGCTGAAAAAATTTGCCGCATTCCTGCAGCAAATTTTTTAGAACTTTCATACATACTGTTATTCATGAGAAGAATGCTGTTTTTTCATACTTTATTCTTCTACAACATGTACGGTAAATTTTCCTGTTACCTTCGGATGCAGCTTGATAGATACCTCCGTCATACCAAAGGTTTTTATCGGCTCAGGGAGCTGCATTTTTTTCTTATCAAGTTCCAGACCAAGCTGTGTTTTCGCTGCTGCTGCAATCTCTTTGGTGGAAACGGAACCGAAAGTTCTTCCGCCCTCTCCCGCTTTCATTTTTACGGTAACCTTTTTGTCCTTTAATTCCTCTGCAAATGCCACTGCTGATTCGTAGTTTTCCTGTGCTACTTTATCTGCATGCTGATTCTGCAATTTTAAATCGTTTAAATTCTTCGGAGTTGCCTCTACACCTAATTTTTTCGGAAAAATCATATTTCTTGCATAACCGTCACTGACATTTACGATTTCCCCTTTTTTTCCTAATGATTTTACATCTTCTAATAAAATTACTTTCATTATTCAATATCTCCTTCCTTAAGCATTTCATCAATGGTGTCCTGAATAATATGTTTTGCCTGTAAAATAGAACAATCTGTCAACTGCGCTCCCGCCACATTTAAGTGACCGCCTCCACCGAGACGCTCCATAATCAGCTGTACATTTATTTCATCAATAGAGCGGGAACTTACATAAATCTTTCCCTGATATTCCGTTAATACAAAGGATGCCTTGATTCCTACGATATTTAAAAGCTCATTTGCCGCCTGGGCGCCAACGATAGTCGGACTTTCCACTTTATCGGCAGGACAGACAGAAATTGCAAAAGCTCCACGGTATACTTCCGCATGTCTGACAGCTTCTGCACGGGCTTTATAATCCGCCATATCATTTCGCAGCATCTTGCGCACCCGGGTTACTTCTGCTCCGGCACGTCTTAAATATGCTGCCGCCTCAAAAGTACGGACACCGGTTTTTGTCATAAAGTTGTTGGTATCAATCAAAATACCGGCATAAATACAATCTGCCTCACAGGGAGCAAGGCGGATATTTTCCGAAAAATACTGCAGCACCTCTGCAATCATCTCACAGGCACTTGAAGCATATGGCTCCACATAGGAAAGTACCGGATTTTCAATGACCTCACTGCTTTGTCTATGATGATCAAACACACAGACCGTACCGGTACGCTTTAACAGTTCCGGGCATTCCGTATAACTTGGACGGTTGACATCCACTACCATCACCAGAGTATTTTCATTGGTAATAAGCAGCGCCTCATCATTTCTGATAAACAAATCAGCAGGATACCCTTTTTCCTCCGTGAAACACTCCACAAGCGGACGCAGGGAAGAGGTAATCTCATTCAATACAATCTGCGCTTTTTTTCCTAAACTTCTGGCAGCACAGTAAACACCGATTGCTGCGCCAAGCGAATCCACATCACTGATATTATGCCCCATGATGACTACGTGTTCTCGACTCTCAATAATCTCACGCAGCGCATGCGCCTTAACTCTTGCCTTCACACGGGTGTTGCGCTCTACCTGCTGGGTCTTTCCACCATAATAAGAAACTTCTTCGCCTTCTCTTACAACCACCTGGTCGCCGCCTCGTCCCAGTGCTAAATCGATGGACATGCGGGCATACTCATAATTCTGGGTATAACTGGCTCCATCCGCACCGATACCGATACTTAAGGTGACAGCCATTTCATTTCCGACTTTTACAGTCTTTACATCCTCAATCAGATTAAAACGGTTTTCCCTGAGTTGGGCTAAATATTTATGTCTAAATACAACGAAATATTTGTCTTTTTCAATTTTTCGTACAAGACCGTCAATCTCAGTGAAATATTTATTCACTTTCCTGTCGATTAATGCCACTAACAGGGAACGTTTGACATCCTCTATACTGTCGAGAGCCTCATCATAGTTGTCGATATACACCAGACCTGCCACCATCTTCTGTTCTTCTTTTTCTTTGATGTAGCGTTTCAGTTCTGTCTCATCAAACAAATATACGGCGGTCAGATATTCACTGCTGTCATCTAAGGAAATGATACTGCTGTCCTCCACAATCGGACCAAAATAAATCCGTTTCAGGGAAACTCTGTAGCAGCGGTCGTTAAGATTTAAATCTACCTCTTCCTCCCCCTCACTGCGTTGCAGCAATTCCTTTGTCAATGCAGGAAAAATGGTGGTAATGGATTTGTGATAATTTTTACTCTTTCCCGTCACTTCTGTGAATTGTTCATTCACCCATAATATCTTTGCATTGAAATCTACCAATGCATAAGGTACTTCGAACTCATTGAGCAGCTGCTTTTGCACACTGCCATACTGGGTGGCAAAATTTACCATCTCATTCATCAGCAACGGCTTGTTTCGTTTGCTCGCAAGCAGCATTACCAAAAAATAAAGAACTACAAACCCGGAAAACATAATGCCGTACCGAACATCTTCCGCATAAATCGTGAGATTTATCATCACCAGAAATATCGTTAGAATTAGCGGCAGATAAAAATAGGTACGCAGTTTCCCTTTCAGTTTTATCTTATTGCTCTTCATATCTCTCTCCTAAATCCGGGAACCCGGATACTCCCTCTCACACACGCCAAAGGCAGACAGCCTTATGGCAAAAGGTCATTTAATATGAATTATACCATTTTAGCCCCCCAATATAAAGTATTTTTCCGAAAAAACCTCTTAATAAAGAAGTCATACACAAAATCGTGTATGACTTTCTGATATGACCACAATATTTTGTCTACTTTAGTTTTCTTCTTCTCTGGGAACTAACGTCAGATAGTTTCCCTTATCCATATCATCGATTAAATTATTAGACAACACCTTTTTTCCCGAAATCCCTTCCAGTTCCTCCATAAAATCTTCTTCTCCGCTTTGATAGCCGTTTCCTTCCTGATAAGTACATCTTAAATATCCGGTATCCTGACCGCCGCCGTATATTTGGTAAATCAATGGATACCAGCCATTTATCATTTCATCGCTGACAATCACCGGTGTACGGGCATTGCGAAAATCTCCCAGAATAGAAAAAACCTCTCCTTCTTCCAACACCAGAACGCATTCCCCTTCAGATGATGAAGTGGTTTCTCCAATGGTTAACACAACGATTTCCTCTGCACCGTCCTCATTTAAATCAACATAGTTGTAATAATATCTCGTTTCCTGCAGATATTCCTCCGGTATCTGATAATACTCTGTCAAAAACGATGCCAGTTTAGGGTATTCCCTTGTTTCCGAATATTCTTCCGTCATTACATTCTCTATCTCATCTTCTACTGCCGAAAAAAACAGTTCCTCTAACACTTGTTCCGTCTCTGTTGAAATCTCTTCTCCTACAGAAACCTTTTCCTGTGTGCTACATCCCGACATACCGAGAGCAGCTATCATCCATATGGCACCTGCATACCATCTTCTTTTCATGTACCCCTCCTGCTGCTATGACTTCATTTTGCTTTTTATGCTGCTATGCTCATCTGCCTTTTGGTACAGCTTATGCATCTAACATTACTTCCCATATTATATGATTTTGTCCGAAATTCCAACCCACCTAAGACATTCTTCATAAAATTTTAGGAATTGGAAAACAGATACCCGTATTTTTCCGCCTGAAAAATAAGAATTTCCTCAACACGCTTTAGTTCTGTCATCAGATAACCGTTCCCCTTCTCCCCTTCCTCAGAAATCTTCAATTC
>JAQXGQ010000032.1 GCA_029006795.1 Clostridiales bacterium
TCCATCTTATACCACCGGAGTTTTTCACACCAGACCATGCGGTCCTGTGCGCTTATGCGGTATTAGCAGTCGTTTCCAACTGTTATCCCCCTGTACAAGGCAGGTTACCCACGCGTTACTCACCCGTCCGCCACTCAGTCGCAAAATCTTCATTCCGAAGAAATCAAATAAAGCGCTTCGTTCGACTTGCATGTGTTAAGCACGCCGCCAGCGTTCATCCTGAGCCAGGATCAAACTCTCATGTTAAAAAGTTTAATCATGTTCAAAACTTAGCTTGGCTAAATTTATCCTTTGATTTAATGTTTAAAGGTGCATCTTTCAATGCTGTTCGTCAAATCTTTTTGATTTGCCTGAATAATTCTCATTGAATCTTTCAAGGTTTTTCACTGTTCAGTTATCAATGTTCTTTGTTGCTGTCTTACGCAACAGCTTGTATATATTATCATGTATGTTTTCCAATGTCAACACTTTTTTGACATTTTTTTAAACTTTAGAAGTAAAGCGGAGAAGGAGGGATTTGAACCCTCGCGCCGGTTACCCGACCTATACCCTTAGCAGGGGCACCTCTTCGGCCACTTGAGTACTTCTCCAAAGTTATTATTTGACAATATGATATTGTTCTGCGTCGTGACGCATTGATAATAATACTAAATAAATTATATTTTGTCAACGGGTATTTTGCATATTTTAAAATTAATTTTTAAAATTACCAGATTTCTCCAGGATACTTCATTCCCCACTCTTTTCGAAAATGTGTCATAATCTCCATCACATCTGCTGTATCAGACTGGCGCATTTCCTTTGTATCTCCTGTCAGAATAGCCCTTTCCATATCCATAATTTCATATTGCAGCGCATCTGTTGTTTTTCCTGCAGTAACTTCATAAACTTTCCCTGTCTCTGCTTCTAAAATGACTGCCTTATCTGCCCGTGGGTATTCCATGATTTCAATATACCCTTTTTCGCAACTGATGACTGCTCGTTTCGGCTGCTTTGAATGAAGTGACAATGCAAGTGTTGCCATCTGCCCTTCCTTATTCATAAGAAGAATCCCCGCCTGCTCATCTGCTCCGCTGGGAGCATATTTTACCTGACTCAAAATCTGATCTGGCTGACTTTCCATAAAACTGCGGGCAATACTTAACGCATATACACCAATATCAAGCAGCGCTCCTCCGGCAAGTTCCATATTAAAGAAACGGTTTTTCATGTCGTATTCTTTATAGCTTCCGAAATTCAATTGTATCATCTGAACCTTTCCTAAAGCCGGAATGCCTGTAGTAATCCACTCTTTTACTGCCTCACGCTGCTTTGCAGTTGCCATGTCATAATTTCCTGTTTCTCCTGCTTTTATAAGTTTCCACAGTTTCTTATATAAAGGCATATGCCAAATAGTCATTGCCTCCGCAAATATCACACCATTTTTCTCTGCCAGTTCAAAACAATGCTCTTTTTTTCCACTATTATACTGATTTTTTTTAACGTTATCCACAATTACTGCTTATAAACTGCAAAATTCCTTGATAGCGGTCTCATATAAATTGTTTCCTTCGCTGTCAATCACAACAATTGCCGGAAAATCTTCTACCTCAATCTTTCGGATTGCCTCTGCCCCAAGATCATCATAGCAGATAACTTCGGATTTTGTGATACACTTAGAAAGTAATGCTCCAGCACCGCCAACGGCTGCAAAATAAACTGCCTGATTGCGAATAATAGCATCAACGACTTCTTTGGTACGCTTGCCCTTTCCAATCATGGCTTTTTCTCCTAAATCTAAGAGAGTCGGTGCATATTTGTCCATACGGCTGGCAGTTGTCGGTCCTGCGGAACCAATTGGACGCCCCTCTCTTGCAGGAGAAGGACCCATATAATAGATAGTAGAATCTTTGATATCTATCGGAAGTTCCTCTCCGCGTTCTAACGCTTCTATCATTCTTTTATGTGCTGCATCTCTTGCCACATAAATCGTACCGGTAATGTAAACATAATCGCCGGATTTTAAATTTTTTGTTACCTCTGCCGTAATCGGGGTTTTGATATGTTTATCCATACTGTCCTCCTGCAATTTTAAAGTTCACGAACCACATGACGGTTTACATGACAACAAATATTGATTGCCACCGGAAGCCCTGCAATGTGGGTTGGATAGGTATTGATATTGACTGCAAGCGCTGTGGTAGTTCCTCCGAGTCCTCCCGGTCCGATGCCAAGTCTGTTAATCTTCTCTAACATTTCTATTTCCATATCTTTCACATAAGGCGTATCGGAATGCTCACCTACCTGTCTCGTCAATGCTTTTTTTGCAAGAAGAGCACATTTTTCAAAGGTTCCTCCCACACCAACTCCCACTACCATCGGTGGGCAGGCATTTGGCCCCGCATCCTTCACTGCGGTGAGAATTGCATTCTTTACTCCTTCTATTCCATCTGCAGGCTTTAACATAAAAACACGACTCATATTTTCGCTGCCAAAACCTTTTGGTGCCATAGTAATTTTTACTTTATCCCCCGGTACAATCGAATAATGGATAACTGCCGGAGTGTTGTCTTTGGTATTTTCACGAATTAACGGATCTTTTACAACAGATTTACGCAAGAATCCTTCCGTATAGCCCTGGCGCACTCCCTCGTTGACTGCATCTTCAATCGCCATCCCCTCAAAATGTACATCCTGTCCCACTTCTAGGAAAATAACTGCCATTCCGGTATCCTGACAAATTGGAATCATTTCTTCATCTGCAATTTTTAAATTTTCCTGAAGCTGGTTTAGAATTTTTTTTCCAAGCTCTGATTTTTCCGTTTCTACGGCTTTTTTCATTGCTTCATCCATATCTTTAGAAAGATAATGATTCGCTTCGATACACATTTCTTTTACATTTTTGATAACATCCTCTGTTTTTACTGTTCTAATCATATTATTCCCTCTGTTTTCTTTATATAGAAAATTTCATATTTCTTTTTGTTTCATTATTTTTAATTATTTTTCTTTTCATTTCCAATTTTTTGTTTTATGTTAAAGTAGTTCTTATATTTTTGAAGTGTTTCATTCTGATTTAAAGACTTCATATCCGGGAATGCCTTTAGAATACGCTTGAAACCGGCATTTTTCTGAGCAAACATTTTGTTGTATTCAGCCACAAGCTCTTCCCATTCTTTTTTCTTTGCATCCTGATTTTTCTTCCATTCCGCATTTTTCTCGGTAATAGCTGCTGCCTTTGCTGCAAGTTCATTTTTTGCTTCCATTACATTTTCACTGATAGTAAGTTTTGCACTTTCTGCGGTATCTGCGATCTTATCCTTCGCTGCTTCAGCAGTCTCCATAATTTTATCTTTTGCGGCTGCAGGCAATTCCATAATATCCTCTTTTGTGTCAGAAAGTTTATCTAACAATTCCGCATGATTTTCCTGGAACTCCTCAGATTTCTCTATGACTCCGGTGACATTTTCGTAAATATTCACTCCAATTTCATCTGAAAGACGATGAATTTTTACTGCCATTTCATCCATAACCTTCAACCGTTTATTGAATTTTAAAATAGTAGAAACGGTGATACAGCAGTCCACCACAAATACTCCCATAAAAATGACAAGTAAAACTACACCTACTACATAGGGAAGCAGGGTAATTCCTTTATATATCATAGGATGAAGTATATCCATAATGAAGGTACAGGCTAATCCCCAGTATATGGAAAACTTCAAGCAGACATACCCCTTGATATTAATGGGCTTATCAGAATAATCCCACCATTTATTATGAAATACTCTTTCTAAAATGAATCCGGTAATAAATTCAAGTACTGACGTTAAGAAAAAGGAACCTACAAACAATATCAGCAGATTATCTTTTAGAGGAGTTAAGATTGTTACCACAATTACAACACCACATCCATAAATCGGACAATAGGGTCCGTTTAAGAAACCACGGTTTACAAATTTTCCGGTATCAAGTGCTGCATAGGAAACTTCGGTACACCAACCGATAAAAGCGTATATAATAAATATCCATACAAGTTCATAAAAATTCTGCGGCATTGTCTGCTCCCCCATTCATAGTTTTATCTCAATGTACTATCAGACAATACTTTCATTTCATTTATCTGACAATATGATTATTATAGCTTATTGTTTTCATGCCGACAAGAGCAGGTTATGTGATTGTCCCTTAAAGTAATATAGAGTTGTGTCAAAAGAAAAAGAGGCTTATATAAGCCCCTTCAAAAAAATAATATATATTTTTATTTCTATACCAGACCTGCTGCCCTAAGCCGTTTACGGATTTCCGGCCCGATTAACATAGCTATTATAATTTTTACCAAATCTCCCGGTATAAACGGAATCACACCTGCTGCCAATGCTGCCTGAAATGTCATTTTTGCCTGGAATGCCAACCATGCTGTTCCAAATAAATAGCAGACTGCTGTTCCAAGTACCATGCCAATAAAGTGCATATATCTTTTTCCCTGCCATTTATCAATAAATACACCGCAAATCAGTGCCATAAAGATAAATCCAATCAAATATCCTCCGGTAGGTCCTAATAATTTTCCAGGTCCTCCTGTAAATGCAGAAAATACAGGAATACCTACAAGACCAATCAGCAGATATATCAGGTAACTTAAAGTTCCTTTTTTTGTTCCAAGAACATAAATCGCAAGATATACTGCAAAATTTGTTAAAGAAATTGGCACCGGACTTACCGGTAACGGAATGGAGAGTGGACCTAAAACACAGGTCACTGCTGCCATTAATCCTACTAATGCAATTAATTTTGCATCCCATTTGCTTTTTATTACCTTTTCGTTCGTATCCATTTTTCTTTCCTCGTCTTTCTAGGCTCTTTTCGCCTTTAACTCAAATCCCATTGTTTCTAACATACTGCGATCCTGTGTCGTATTTTGTCCGGTGGTCGTTAACATATCCCCGGTTATCGTGGCATTACCACCTGCCTCAAACAATGCTTTTCCTCCATCTGGGAAATAATTTCTCCCTGCTGCTATTCTGATATAGGAATCAGGATTGATGTAACGGAATATTGCCACAATTCTTAAAATATCCTCCTGCTCTAAAGGTTTCCTGTCCCCAAGCGGAGTACCCGGAATCGGTATCAGAAAATTAAGCGGAATGGAATCTACTTTTAATTCGGAGAGAAGGACTGCCATATCTAATCTGTCCTGCCAGGTTTCTCCCATACCTAAAATTCCTCCGCTACAAATTGTCATGCCTGCTGCTTTCGCCCGACGGATTTCTTCCTTTTTATCTTCATAGGTATGTGTGGTACAGATTTCCGGAAAATAACGCTCGGAGGTCTCTATATTGCTATGATACATCGTAACTCCGGCTTCATATAAACGTCTGATATCTTCTTCTTTCATCAAACCATGAGAAGCGCATAGCTCCATTTCCGGGTAATCCTCGTGCATTTTTTTGTAAGCGGCAACTGCTTTTTCTAAATCAGCCCCTTCTAAGGTACGCCCCGCTGTTACAATAGAATAGCGGTCTACTCCTTTTTCCTCTGCCACTTTGCATCCTTCTACTAATTCTTCTAATTCTAAAAATCCATGTTCATCACATCCGGTGTGATGATGTGCAGACTGGGCACAGAATTTGCAATTTTCACTGCATCGTCCACCACGTCCATTGATAATGCTGCACAAATCCACTTTATTTCCGCACAATGCTTTGCGAATGGCATTGGCACCTTCACAAAGTTCTTTTAAATCTGCGGTAAGAAGTATGGATAAATCATCCTCTCTGGTCAATCGCTTTCCTGCGATAATCTCATTTGCTAAATTTATCATTGCCCGCTCTTCTTTCGCTAAATTTTGATTGTTAACTTCAATCCTTAATGAAGTATACATTTATTCTTTTTAAATGTCAACAATATATTTTATCAAGGTTAACATTTAATTTATAAAACAAATTTTGATTCTTCATTTACAAAACCCCCGGATAATTGGAATGATTTTCAAAAATCTATCACTTCCATTATCTCGGGGGTTTTCTTTCTACTTATTACCTCTGATTATTTTTTATCTGATTTCCGAAATTTCTCCATGTTTCTCATAATTTGTTTTCCGGGTAATCTGATTTTTTTCGTCTACAAATAATACGGTTGGACGCATTTCTTTTGCCTCCTCCGGTGTCACATCCGCATATGACATGATAATTACTTTATCATTGGTATGCACCATCCGGGCCGCTG
This sequence comes from Clostridiales bacterium, assembly GCA_029006795.1. GTDB lineage: Bacteria > Bacillota > Clostridia > Lachnospirales > Lachnospiraceae > Roseburia. Next base: position 6,208 of record JAQXGQ010000032.1, read on the forward strand.
CTCCATTTAGGCAAATGACACCACTGCCCGGCTCTCCAGCTATGGTATAAGTTTCAAAACGCGCACCGTTGTTGACATCAACAATCTGTACCTTTTCGTATTCTAAAATGCCGGATTCTTCTAATAATTTCTGGTCTACGGTGATACTTCCTACATAATCTAGTTCTGCCTGTGTAACGGTGGCACGATGTATTTTGGATTTCAACATAGAAATTGTCATAATCTACTCCTTTATTCCTCAATCATAAAATTATCAATGAGTCTTGTCTTTCCGATATAAACAGCGATGGCAGTCAGTACGCCATGCTCAATGGTATTAATCTGCTGCATGGTGGTTAAATCTACCATTTTTACATAATCAATTTTTGCTAACGGCTCTTTTTCGATTTCTGCTGTCATGGCATCAATTACTTTTTTGCAGTCACGCTCTCCTTTTTCCACCATTTCTTTTCCGAGGAAAATAGAACGGCTCAATACTAAAGCTGCTTTTCTCTCTTCCGGGGAAAGGTAAGTATTTCTAGAGCTCTTTGCTAAACCATCAGCTTCTCTTACGATAGGACAGCCATGTACCGTCAGAGGCATATTTAAATCTTTTACCATACGCTTGATGATAGCGAGCTGCTGTGCATCTTTCTGTCCGAAATATGCGTGATCCGGTGTAACAATATTGAATAATTTTGCAACGACTGTACACACACCGCGGAAATGTACTGGTCTACTTAATCCACAAAGTTCCTGTGTCAGGACATTCATATCCACATAAGAGTAAAAGTTATCCCCATACATCTCTTCCGGTGTCGGATGAAAAATCAAATCCACCCCATGCTCTTTGCATACTTTTGCATCATGTTCTAAATCTCTCGGATAACTGTCAAGGTCTTCGCTTGGCCCAAACTGCATAGGATTTACGAAAATGCTGACAACTACCTTATCATTTTCTCCTGCTGCATCCATGAGACTTGCATGACCTTCATGCAGATAACCCATCGTAGGAACAAATCCTACAGTGCATCCTTCTTTTTTCCAGGCTTTTACCTGTGCTCTCACTTCTTCTACTGTTGATACGATTTTCATTTTCTTCCTCTTTTCTGCGCTATGGCGCCTGCATTTTAATATAATTTCTCAATGACAGAATCATCTATTTTAAAGCAGTGTTCTTCTGCCGGGAAAGTTCCCTCTTTTGTTTCTTTGATATAATTTTTCACGCCTTCCCGCATAACTTCTCCTACATTGGCGAATACTTTTACAAATTTCGGTTTAAAATCTCCATACATGGCAAGTAAATCCTGGTATACCAATACCTGTCCGTCGCAGTCTGCACCTGCACCAATACCGATGGTTGGAATGGTAAGTTCTTCACTGATTTTTTTTGCCAGTTTTGCAGGTACACATTCCATAACTACCATACATGCGCCGGCAGCCTCTACCGCTTTTGCATCTTCGATTAATTTCTTTGCAGCTTCCACATCCTTGCCCTGTACCTTAAAACCGCCAAAAGCATTGACAGACTGTGGTGTCAGACCGATGTGTCCCACTACTGGAATGGATGCTTTTACGATTGCTTCAATGTGAGGTGCAAATTCCACACCGCCCTCTAATTTCACGGCATTGGCGCGTCCCTCTTTCATCAGTCTCCCTGCATTTACCACTGCATCATACACAGAAGTCTGATAGGACATAAAAGGCATATCTGTTACAATAAAAGCATCTTTTGCTCCCCTTGCCACTGCTGCGGAATGATGGATCATATCTTCCATTGTGACTGATAACGTATCCTCATAGCCTAACATCACCATGCCAAGCGAATCTCCAACTAAAATGGTATTGACTCCTGCTTCGTCCATAATTTTTGCAGTAGTATAATCGTAGGCTGTTACCATAATAATTTTGTCATTTTCTTCTTTCTGCTTTTGTAACGTAAGTACTGTGTTCTTCATTTTCAAATCCCCTTTTCCGCAAATAATAATTGCATCTTTTTACCACTTTCTAACATGTTATAAAGTAACTTTATTCCGCTTTCAAAATATTTTTTATTTCTGTATCATCTCTGTCTGGATGTTTTTTCTTTGCGATTTCCACTAACTGTTTCCCATTTTCCAGATAAGCAGCGCGTATATCTTCCGGGAGACATTCTAAGTGCTTTTCCACCGTCGCCACATCCCCCCTCTCAATGGGTCCCGTGAGGGATTCAATACACCCCTGCATATGTATGTTTTCTAAGTTTCCTTTGGCAAGACCGTATAGTTCTGCTCTGGCTTCTTTTTCAGAAAAACCGCATTCCATGAAAAGTTTTTCTGCCATATAAAATACTGCTGTCATATGGTTTGACGCTAAGGAGGCAGCCGCATGATACTTTGCCTTATTTTCTGCAGAAATTACGCAGGTACGGTTTCCCATTTCTTTAAACATCTGTTGTATTGTAGAAATATGTGTGGTATCACCCTCAATGGTAAACAATGTGTCAGCAAGCAAGTGATAAGAATTTTCTTTGCTGCTTATGGCACAAAGTGGGTGTATGGAATAGGCACTGCAATCTGCAGTTCCTACATCAGAAAAGATTTTTGAACTATGAAGACCACTACAGTGAACGATAATTTTACCGGAAACAAATGTCTTTGCCTCTTCCCAGACCTGCTTAATTCTATCATCAGGAACGGTAAACATCAGTATGTCGCAATCGCTTACTATTTGCTGTAGATTCTCATAATATGTTGTGTCTGTAAATTCTGCCGCCCATTGAGCGGACTTTTCGGTCAGACTGTAGTAACCTGCTACCTCTCTGCCTTTTTCTTTGAAATATTTTCCTAGTGAAACGCCGACTTTTCCGGCGCCTATAAAACCAATCTGCATAGATTACCTCCCTTCGGAAGCATCCTGCGACAGTCTCATTCTCTCTTTCGATTACTGTTCTACCGTACAAACTTTATATGCAAAATCTGTACGCCGAATCAATATCGGAGTAAAAGATATAAGCGGTCTTTTCATCGTTTTATATTCTTTTTCTGATAAAAAATTCCGGTATGGTTTCCTTTTCTTACGGAATACCATCCGGAATTTACTATAACACTAAAAAGATTAAGGTTCAACTGTTTCTGCCAGAATAAATAAAATTTAAATAAAAGAGAAATTTTCCAGTTCTGGTATGGTGCATTTCTTCTTTCTACACTATATTGTATGTCAAATATTAATTCTCAAACAAATAGGAGGAAATCACTATGAAAAACTTAAGAAACTTCTTAAAAAAAGCTACTGCCCTTATGCTGTTAACAGCAATTCTTTTCACCGGATCTACCACTACACCAGATTACTCTGATGGTGATTATAGTGTTATGCCATTAGG
>JAQXGQ010000033.1 GCA_029006795.1 Clostridiales bacterium
TATTTGAGAGTTATGAATGTGTGGGAACGGTGCTGCCGGAGATTGCGTCAGAACTTGGCATTTCCCCGAAGGTAAAGGTAGCAGCAGGAGCCGGTGACAATGCAGCAGCAGCTGTGGCAACGGGAACTGTTGGAGATGGAAAATGCAATATTTCCCTCGGAACTAGCGGAACGATTTTTATTTCTTCTGCTAAATTCGGGGTGGATAAGAATAATGCACTTCATGCGTTCTGCGATGCTAACGGAGCTTATCATCTGATGGGATGTATGCTTTCAGCAGCATCCTGTAATAAGTGGTGGATGGATGAAATTATAAAGACAAAAGATTATGCCGCAGAGCAGAAAAATATTGCCAAATTAGGAGAGAACCATGTATATTATCTGCCCTATTTGATGGGGGAACGTTCTCCCTACAATAATCCGAATGCAAGGGCAACCTTTATCGGTATGACGATGGATACCACCAGAGAGGATATGACTCAGGCTGTGTTAGAGGGTGTGGCATTTGCATTGAGAGATTCCTTTGAGGTAGCAAAATCATTAGGCATTAAGATAGAGCGCACGAAAATCTGTGGCGGCGGTGCAAAGAGCCCTCTGTGGAAGAAGATAATTGCCAATGTGCTTAACATTGATGTGGATGTACTAGAGACAGAGGAAGGCCCATCTTTAGGAGGAGCCATGCTTGCAGCCGTAGCTTGTGGTGAATACAAAAACGTAGAGGAAGCGGCAGCAAAGATTGTGAAGGTAGTAGATACCGTACAGCCGGAAGCGGAGCTTGCAGAGAAATATGAGGCGAGATACCAGCAGTTTAAAAACATCTATCCGGCATGTAAGGAACTATTTGATAAATTAGTGTAGGATTGAATAAGAATTGGAGAAAAAAGAAATGAACAACATTCCAGAGGTAAAAGTAGGTATTGTGGCAGTAAGCCGTGACTGTTTTCCGGAGTCACTTTCCGTGGGAAGAAGAGAGGCATTAGTAAAAGCATATAAGGAGAAATACGGTAGTGGCGATATTTATGAGTGTCCGATTTGTATCGTAGAGAGTGAAATACATATGGTACAGGCATTAGAGGATATCAAGAAAGCAGGCTGTAACGCGCTTTGTGTTTTTTTGGGTAACTTTGGCCCGGAGATTTCAGAGACTTTGCTTGCAAAACATTTTGAGGGACCTAAAATGTTTGTTGCGGCAGCAGAGGAAAGCCAGGATAACTTAACCCAGGGACGTGGAGATGCGTACTGTGGAATGTTAAACGCCAGCTACAATTTGAAACTCAGAAATGTAAATGCCTACATCCCGGAATATCCGGTAGGAGATGCGGCAGACTGTGCAGATATGATACATGAGTTCTTACCAATCGCAAGAACCATCATCGGATTGTCTGAACTAAAAATTATCACCTTCGGGCCAAGACCGATGAACTTTTTGGCATGTAACGCACCTATTCAACAATTATACAACCTCGGAGTGGAAATTGAAGAAAACTCTGAGTTGGATTTACTTGAAGCCTTTAACAAACATGCAGGAGATGCGAGAATTCCAGGTGTAGTTGCCGATATGGAAGCAGAACTTGGCGCAGGAAATAAGAAACCGGAGATTTTGGAAAAATTAGCACAGTATGAGCTGACTTTATTAGACTGGGTAGAAGCCCACAGGGGTTACCGCAAATATGTTGCAATTGCCGGAAAATGCTGGCCGGCATTCCAGACCCAGTTTGGATTTGTACCTTGCTATGTCAACAGCCGTCTGACCGGACGCGGTATTCCGGTATCCTGTGAGGTGGATATTTACGGTGCATTGAGTGAATTTATCGGAACCTGTGTCAGTGAAGATGCAGTTACTTTATTAGACATTAACAATTCCGTACCGAAGGATATGTATGTAGAGTCCATCAAAGGAAGATTTGATTACAAGCATACCGATACTTTCATGGGCTTCCATTGTGGAAATACCTGCTCTAAGAAATTAAGCAGTTGTGAAATGAAATATCAGATGATTATGGCGAGAAGCCTTCCAATCGAAGTAACCAACGGAACTTTAGAGGGAGATATTGCACCGGGTGATATTACATTCTTTCGTCTGCAGTCCACCTCTGATAATAAAATCCGTGCTTATGTGGCAGAGGGAGAGGTACTTCCGGTTACAACCCGTTCTTTCGGTTCCATTGGTGTATTTGCTATTCCGGAGATGGGAAGATTTTACCGCCATGTACTGATTCAGAAAAATTATCCGCATCATGGAGCGGTGGCATTCGGTCACTACGGAAAAGCATTGTTTGAGGTATTCAAATATCTTGGTGTACCGATGGAGGATATCAATTACAATCAGCCGGCATCACTGCCATATCCAACAGAAAATCCATTTGCATAAGAAATATCCGAAAGGGCTGCTGAAAAGGCAGCTCTTTTTTTGGAAAAATCTACTTGTAGATTCTTCGGTATTCCTCTGATAGAATGCAAACATAACATGAATGAAACAATTTCGTAATAAGTTAGTAACAAATTGGTATCATTTGGAAATGTACCGGAAAATTTCTGACAGTTATTTTTCGGTGGCAAAATAAGAATTGGAGGAATATTACATATGAGTAAGAAAATCAAGGTGGCAGGATTGATGTTAGCAGGCAGTATCTTAGTTATCGGCTCAGAGAGGATAGTGCAGGCGGAAAATCTGTCGGTAAATGCGGCGGGAGATTATCAGCTCTTTGCGGGGGCTTCCGAGGTGTTGATGAATATTTTGGCAGAAAGTGATTTGTTAGCTCATGGGGAAGATAGAATGAAGTTGACAGATGAAAAGGAAGCAGAACTGGAGCTTCACGAAGTACCGGAGGTAGCATCAGAGTATGCAGACATTGCCATTGCAACCGTTTTGAATTATGTAAACTTAAGGGCAGAGCCTACGACGGAGAGTGAGGTCTTAGGAAAGCTATATGCCAATTCTGCAGCCACGGTCTTAGAGACGGTAACGGATGAGGCAGGAGAAGAGTGGCACAGAATAAATTCAGGTTCCGTGGAGAACGGCTATGTAAAGGCAGAGTATGTGGTAGTAGGAGAGGAAGAATTGATTCGTCAGGTCAGTACCCGTTATGCTGCCGTAAGAACCACAACCCTCTTTGTGAGAAAGGAGCCGGGAACTGATTCTTCAGTACTTACCATGCTGCCGGACGGTGATGATGTGGTGGTTCTTGAAGAACGGGAAGACGGATGGCTAAAGGTTTCCACGGAAGAGGGAGACGGCTATGTGTCCGGTGAATATGTGGAGCTTTGGACGGATTATATTGAGGCAGAGTCAAAGGCGGAAGAGGAAGCGAGACTTGCCAGGGAAGAAGAAGAGCGCAGAGCGGCAGCAGCAGCGGCAGAAGCGGCAAGAAAAGCGCAGGAGGAAGAGGCAAGAAGAGCCAGAGAAGCGGCAGAAGCGGAGGCGGCGAGAAAAGCAGCGCAGTCTAACAGCAGCTCTTCAAAACAGAGCAGCTCAGGAAGCAGTTCCTCAAGTCAGAGTAGCGCAGGTGGCAGTTCTGGTAGCAATTCTTCTGGTGGAAACAAGACGGAAGGAGCAAAACCAAGTGTTTCTAATGGTCAGGCAGTAGTAAATTATGCCAGTCAGTTTGTGGGAAATCCGTATGTATACGGTGGCAGCAGTCTGACGAACGGAGCGGACTGTTCTGGATTTGTTATGAGCGTCTATGCAGCTTTCGGCATTAGCCTGCCCCACTCGTCAAGTGCTTTAAGAAGTGTAGGTTATGGTGTTACGATGGATCAGATACAGCCAGGAGATATTGTCTGTTACAGTGGACATGTGGGAATCTATGCGGGAAATAACACGTTGCTCCATGCAAGTTCGCCGAAAACCGGTATCAAATATACTTCGCCGATTACTTATCGTGAGATTTTAGCTATCCGAAGAATCTTTTAAGAGAGGAGATCAGGTAGTCATAAAGAGGTAAAAAAGTGTTAAGATGATGCTTTTTGATAAAAATTTGTGAAAAAGCACCAGATAAACATTGTAAAATGGAAAAAAAAGAAAAAAATGCACAAGAATAAATGTGCAATTGTGAACAATGTGTGAATTCAAATGCATACAAGTGAAGAAAGCACGGGGAAAAAATCTTGAAATTGTCAATTTATCCACAAAAATAAAGGGGTGTAAACGGTTGCATAAAATTGACAAAAATGGAAAAATATGTAATAATCCCAAACTGTTGAGAAACAAATGTATATTACCATAGAAAGGATGAGTGATATGGTAGAGAGAAAAATCAAATTATCTGACACAGAAGAGGTGAGGGATTTTGTCGCATCTGCAGGTAAATGTGATTTTGAAATCGACGTATTTTATAACCGTGCAGTGATTGATGCAAAATCATTATTGGGAATGCTGTATTTAGGCGTTTGCAAGGAACTGACCATAAAATACGGTGGAGACGATGCACGCTTCGAGAACACAGTACGTAAATATGCAATTGCGTAACTTGGGTATATACAAAGGAAAACTATATGGGGAAAGATAAGCTGTCTTTGTATGGCAGGTCAGTAGTGACCGGTACAAAGGCAGCTTTTTCTTTACGGAAAAATTGTGATGGGATATAATCAGATTATGAGTGGGAAAATAGTAAAGAACGAAAAAGGAATCATAAAAATATCGGTGCGCAATCTGGTGGAATTTATTCTGCGGGAGGGAGATATAGATAACCGTCACGGAAAAGCGGTTTCCCCCGAGGCAATGCAGGAGGGCAGCCGGATACATAGAAAGATACAGAAGCGTATGGGTAGCAATTATCATGCGGAGGTTCCCTTAAAAATCACGATGGAGGAAGAGGACTATCTTCTGGTGGTAGAGGGCAGAGCCGATGGTATTATGATTGAGAGCAGCACAGAGCGGGAAGTGACTTTTGCTGACAATTTCAATCATATGCAAATCGAAGAAGGAATGAAGGTTACCATTGATGAAATCAAAGGCGTCTACATGAAATTAGAGTATTTAGAGGATGCTATCGGAGTTCATAAGGCGCAGGCAATGTGCTATGCCTACATCTATGCTTTGCAGCATGACTTAGAACGGATTTCCATCCAGATGACTTACTGTAATTTAGACACGGAAGATTTGCGGTATTTTCATTACGATTTTTCCTTTGAAGAGTTATCAGAGTGGTTTGAGCGGTTAGTCGGTGAATATAAGAAATGGGCAGATTTCCAGTTTTCATGGAGAGAGGTAAGACAAAAATCTATCAAAAAAATAGAGTTTCCATATGAATACCGGAAGGGACAAAAGGAATTGGCTGCCGGTGTATACCGTACCATAAACAGAAAGAAAAACCTGTTTATTCAGGCACCCACAGGGGTAGGTAAAACCATATCCACAGTGTTTCCGGCAGTGAAGGCAGTGGGAGAAGAGTTAGGAGACAAAATTTTTTATCTGACAGCAAAAACTATCACCGGAACGGTGGCAAGGGAAGCCTTTGAACTTTTACGGAAACAGGGATATCAGGCTAAGGTAATTACCATTACTGCCAAAGAAAAGCTTTGTAAGTGCGAGGAGATGGACTGTAATCCGGTAAGCTGCCCCTATGCCAAAGGTCATTACGACAGAGTCAATGATGCAGTGTTTAACTTACTGCAAAAGGAGGATATGTTTACCAGAGAAGTATTGCTTGAACAGGCGGAGGAATACATGGTTTGTCCCTTTGAAATGTGTCTTGACGCTGCCACATGGTCTGACAATATTATTTGCGATTATAATTATGTCTTTGACCCCAATGTTTATCTGAAACGCTTTTTTGCGGAGGGGACAAAGGGAGATTACATTTTTCTGGTGGATGAGGCACACAATTTAGTGGAACGCAGCAGAGAAATGTACAGTGCAGTTTTATATAAGGAAGATTTTCTGGAAATAAAAAAGTTGCTTAAGAACCGCATGACGAAGAAAATGGAGCAAGGGCTGAACAAGTGTAACAAGATTTTGCTTGCATATAAGCGGGAGTGTGAAAAATATATGCTTTATGACAATGTGGGAAATTTGATGTTTGCCCTTATGCAGCTAGCTTCGGAGCTAGATGAGTTTTTACAGAAGACACCGGAATTTCCAGAAAGAAAAAGGGTGACAGAATTTTATCTGAATTTGCGGAATTTTATCAATATTTATGATTTGGTGGATGAACATTATGTGATTTATTCGGAGCACGAGGCGGACGGCAGATTTAAACTGAAATTATACTGTGTAGACCCGTCGAAAAATCTGCAGGAGCGGATTGATAAGGGGAACGCTACGATTTTCTTTTCTGCGACATTGCTGCCTATCAATTACTACAAAAGTTTATTGTCTACAAAGGAGGATAATTATGCAGTTTATGCAGAAACCGCTTTTTCGGAGAAACAGCGGCTTTTGCTTTTAGGCAGTGATGTCAGCAGTAAATATACCAGAAGGGGACTAGCAGAGTATGAACGGATTGCTTCCTATATTATAAAGACGGCAAGAGCAAAAAAGGGAAATTATATGGCGTTTTTTCCTTCTTATAAGATGATGGAGGAAGTGTATGAAGCCTTTCTTGATCTCTTGGCATTAAAAGAAAATGAAGTTTCACAGGAGGGCATTACAATAGAAAGCAGTTGTCAGCAGTCTGGCATGAAAGAGGAAGAAAGAGAGGTTTTCTTAGAAGAATTTTCAGAGGAAAAATCCCATGAAAGACAAGGTTCTTTTGTGGCATTCTGCGTGATGGGAGGAATTTTCGGAGAGGGAATTGATTTAAAGAAGGAGCAGCTCATTGGGGCTATCATTGTGGGAACCGGATTGCCTCAGATAAGCAATGAGAGAGAAATCCTGATGAATTACTATGAGAAATGTTCCGGTGAGGGATTTGATTATGCCTACCGTTATCCCGGTATGAATAAGGTGCTGCAGGCAGCAGGGCGTGTCATTCGTACGGTGGAGGATGTGGGTGTCATCGAACTTTTAGACGAGAGATTTTTGCAGAGCGATTACCGGAATCTGTTCCCAAGAGAGTGGGAACAGCGTTCTGTTTGCCGGCTTGATACAGTGGAGGGGCTATTAGAGGAATTTTGGAGCGAAAAAAAATAGAAAAAGTTATTGTATATGTAATTATGACGTTACCGTAGGCAACAGATTCAAAAATTCCTCTGTGGATTGGGCTACCGGCAGAGTTGGATTGATGGCGGCAACCATCTGCCGCTGGGGCAGTTTTTCCTTTGTTTTTACAATATATAAGTCTCTCGATTCTTTGTTTAGACAGTAATCAGGGATAAAAGCGATACCAAGACCAATGCGGGCTAAGTCAATGAGCAAATCGTTGGAACTTAATTCAATCTGTGGTATCAGCTCTAGCTGATGCTGTAAAAACATATTGTGGAGAAACTCACTGGTGGTACTTTTCCGGTCTAGCATCAGAATCGGATACTGCCTTAATTCTTCAAAAGAAATTTCCTGCTGTTTTAAGTTAAAATAGGCAGGATTGGCAATAAAAACGTCGGTAAAATTGCAGACGGTTTTCTGGATGTAGGAGTGGTTTAAGTTAGAGTTTGGGAAATTTGTCACTACCAAATCTACTTTCCCCTGGTCAAGGAGTTCCACACAGCTTAGGGAAGTGGCATTGGTAACCTTGATGGGAACATGGGGGAATTTTTTATGGAACTGCTTTAAGTAGGGAACTAAAAAGTAGCGGCAGATGGTGTCGCTGGCGCCGATGTGGAGTTGACCTAGACCGAGACTGCCGGAGTCAAGAAGCTGGCTTTCACCACGCTGGATTAAATTCATAGCAGGCTCAATATGCTTTAAAAGTACCTTTCCTGCCGGAGTCAGCTGCACCTTTTTCGTACTGCGGATAAACAGGGGCTGTTCTAACTTTTTCTCTAACGTTTTGATGGACTGGCTCACTGCGGACTGGGAAATAAAGAGCTGTTTGCTTGCCTCTGAGAAACTTAGGGAAGTAGCAACATAATAAAATACTTTGTAAAGTTCGTAATTGATATCCATGAAAATACCTGCGCCTTTCTGTAAGAGTAAATAAAATATTAAACATAGTAATATACATTAGTATAATTATAAGATACACTTATAATAGTGTCAATAGGAGCAAAGGACAATATATTAATAGGGATAATAAATCAAATTAAATATATTAATTATACTTATCTAATAACCTATGATATACTTGATTTCAGTAAGGTCGGGTAAAAAATATTGCCCGCTGTACCGAAATGATGTAACCTGAAAATAAAGCAACACCATAAACAGAAAATGGAGGAGCATTACATGAGCAACGTAAGACGCGTATATGTAGAAAAGAAACCGGAATTTGCAGTAAATGCAAAAGGGCTTCAGGCTGAAATAAAAAGCTATTTAGGTATTGGGAATGTGACGAAAGTCCGCGAGCTAGTCCGCTATGACATAGAGAATATTTCCGAAGATACATACAAAAAAGCACTGGTAACGGTATTTTCCGAGCCGCCGGTGGATGATATTTATGAGGAAACTTTTGATTTAAACGGAGCAAAAGCATTTTCCGTAGAGTTTCTTCCGGGACAGTTTGACCAGAGAGCGGATTCTGCAGAGCAGTGTGTGAAATTGTTGAATGAGACAGAAGAGCCGGTCATCCGTACCGCAGTAACCTATGTTATTGAAGGAAATATTACAGATGAAGAGCTTGCAGCGATTAAAAAACACTGCATCAACCCGGTGGATTCCCGTGAGACAGATTTAGAGAAACCGAAAACTTTAGTGCAGCAGTTCGACGAGCCGGAGGATGTCAAAATTTTTGATGGATTTTCAGCTATGCCGGAGCAGGAGTTAAAGGGATTATATGATTCTTTAAATCTTGCCATGACATTTAAAGATTTCCTTCATATTCAGAATTACTTTAAAAATGAGGAGCACCGTGACCCATCCATGACGGAAATTCGCGTGTTAGATACCTACTGGTCTGACCATTGCCGTCATACCACTTTCTCCACCGAGTTAAAGGATGTGGCATTTGATGAAGGTTACTATGCGGCAACGATGAAAGAAACCTATGAGGATTACTTAAATACTCATAAGAATTTATATGCAGGCAGAGATGACAAGTTCGTCTGCTTGATGGATTTAGCCTTAATGGCAATGAAACGTCTCAAAAAAGAGGGAAAATTAGACGACCAGGAAGAGTCCGATGAGATTAACGCATGTTCTATCGTTGTTCCTGTGGAGGTAGATGGAAAAGTAGAGGAGTGGCTGGTAAACTTCAAAAATGAGACCCATAACCATCCGACAGAAATCGAGCCGTTCGGTGGTGCCGCTACCTGTCTCGGAGGAGCTATCCGTGACCCGTTGTCAGGACGTACCTATGTATATCAGGCAATGCGTGTGACAGGAGCTGCAGATCCGACTGTTTCTGTAAAAGATACCATCGAGGGAAAATTGCCTCAGAAGAAATTAGTCAGAGAGGCTGCTCACGGTTACAGCTCTTACGGTAACCAGATTGGTCTTGCAACAGGCTATGTCAAAGAGGTTTATCATCCAAACTATGTGGCAAAGCGTATGGAGATTGGGGCTGTATTAGGTGCGGCTCCAAGACGTGCGGTACAGAGACTGACCTCTGACCCTGGTGATATTATTATTTTATTAGGTGGAAGAACAGGACGTGACGGTATCGGTGGAGCAACCGGTTCTTCTAAGGCACACAATACCGAGTCTACCGCTGTCTGCGGTGCAGAGGTTCAGAAAGGTAACCCGCCGACAGAACGTAAAATTCAGAGGTTATTCCGTCGTGAGGAAGTCGCTCACATCATTAAAAAATGTAACGATTTTGGTGCCGGTGGTGTTTCCGTTGCTATCGGTGAGTTAGCAGACGGACTTCGTGTACAGCTTGACAAAGTGCCGAAAAAATATGCAGGTTTAGACGGAACAGAAATCGCAATTTCCGAGTCACAGGAGCGTATGGCTGTTGTGGTTGCACCGGAGGACGTTAAGACCTTCTTAGGTTATGCCGCAGAGGAAAACTTAGAGGCAGTGGAAGTTGCAGTGGTAACAGAGGAGCCGAGACTGGTATTAGAGTGGAGAGGAAAAGAGGTTGTGAATATTTCCCGTGCATTCTTAGATACCAACGGTGCCCATCAGGAGACTTCTGTCGCAGTGGAAATGCCGAATCCGGAAGAAAACTATTTTAAGAAAATTGCAATTCCGAAGGTGGCAGAGGCAGTAGCTCACGGAAATATCAAAGAGGCATGGTTAGAAGAACTGGCAGATTTGAATGTCTGCTCACAGAAAGGTTTAGTAGAGCGGTTTGACGGCTCTATCGGAGCCGGTAGTGTTTATATGCCGTTTGGTGGAAAATATCAGCTGACCGAGACACAGTCTATGGTAGCAAAACTTCCGGTTATGAAAGGAAAATCCGACACCGTCACAATGATGTCCTATGGATTCGACCCATATTTATCCAGCTGGAGCCCATATCACGGCGCTGTTTATGCAGTATTAGAGTCTCTTTCCCGTATCGTAACAGCGGGTGGTGATTACAGCAAGGTGCGTTTCACTTTCCAGGAGTATTTCCGCAGAATGAGCGAGGAGCCGAAGCGTTGGAGCCAGCCGTTTGCAGCATTACTTGGCGCTTACAATGCACAGATTGGTTTCGGACTGCCGTCCATCGGTGGAAAAGATTCTATGTCCGGTACCTTTAACGATATTGATGTTCCGCCAACCTTAGTATCTTTTGCAGTGGATGTGGCAAAAGAGAAAGATATTATTACACCGGAATTAAAAGCAGTGGGAAATCAGTTGATGCTGTTTACCATTGAAAAAGATAAATACGATTTGCCGGTTTACAGCCAGGTAATGAAGTTATATGAGACAGTACATGCATTGATTGGAAACGGAGCGATTGTCTCTGCCTATGCCTTAGACGGAAAAGGTTTAGCAGCCGCTTTAAGCAAAATGGCATTCGGTAATAAGCTTGGCGTAACGGTGAGCGAGGATATTACTATCGATACCTTATTTGCTCCGGGCTTTGGAAATATCGTGGCAGAAGTACCGGTAGAAAAGGTGGCAGAAGTTCGCGACGCATTAGCGAAAGCCGGACTTGCTGGAAACGAAGTGTTAGCAGGCTGGGTAAATGAGGAAGAGAGTTTCGTATACGGAACGATGAAACTGTCAATGAATGAGGCATTAGAGGCATGGACAGGTACATTAGAAAAGGTATTCCCAACCCGTGCTACCGACAGCAAAGAAGAAGTAAAAACCGATCTTTACAAAGCGGATAGCATTTATGTCTGCAAACATAAAGTGGCAAAACCGACCGTATTTATTCCGGTATTCCCTGGAACGAACTGTGAGTATGACAGTGCAAAAGCCTTTGAGCGTGCGGGAGCAGATACGTTTGTGAAGGTATTTAAAAACTTAAATGCCAATGATATTCGCGAATCAGTAGATGAGTTTGTAAAAGCAATCGAACAGGCACAGATTATTATGTTCCCGGGTGGTTTCTCTGCAGGAGACGAGCCGGAAGGTTCTGCAAAATTCTTTGCAACTGCATTCCGCAATGCAAAGATGACCGAGGCGGTTATGAAACTGCTTAATGAGAGAGACGGACTTGCTCTTGGTATTTGTAACGGTTTTCAGGCATTAATCAAATTAGGACTGGTTCCGTATGGTGAGATTCGTCCGCAGGCTGCAGATTCACCGACTTTAACCTACAATACCATCGGACGTCATATCAGTAAAATGGTATACACGAAAGTAGTAACCAACAAATCCCCGTGGTTAGCTCAGGCAGAACTTGGCAAGACCTACTGCAATCCGGCATCTCACGGAGAGGGACGTTTTGTTGCGCCGAAAGAGTGGTTAGACAAACTCTTTGCAAATGGTCAGGTGGCAACCCAGTATGTCAACGAGGCAGGCGTACCTACAATGGATGAGGAGTGGAATGTCAACGGTTCCTACATGGCCATCGAAGGTATCACTAGCCCGGACGGCCGTGTGCTTGGAAAGATGGCACATTCCGAGCGTCGTGACAGAAGTGTTGCAATGAATATTTATGGAGAGCAGGATTTGAAATTATTCGAGTCCGGTGTTGCATACTTTAAATAAAAGTAAATTGATTTAGGAAAAGACCTTGTAGAGAAGAAAATGCCTTTCTATGAGGTCTTTTTTTACTAAATTTATTGATGAAATCCTACGAAATAAATATAATAATAGTATGAAAAAGAATAAGTTACATTTATTAGGATAGCGATTAGAAAACGGAGGAGTAACTTTGGGGAATACTGTACTTATTATCGATGATGACGTGACGAATATAAAGACGGCACAGGATATTTTACAGGACGAATATAAGGTAGCAACGGCGACTTCTGGTAAAGTTGCTTTTAAGATTTTAGAGAAGATGACGCCGGATTTGATTTTATTAGATATCAATATGCCTGAAATGGACGGATTTGAGGTGTTAGAAGAGTTAAAAAAGAAAAAAGAGACAAGAAAAATTCCTGTGATTTTTCTTACTGCGGAACAGAGTGCAGAGGTGGAAAACAGAGCACTTGCAGCGGGGGCAAAGGATTTTGTGGCAAAGCCTTTTAATCCGTCTGTACTGAAAAACAGAATGAAGAATTCTATTGAAATGCAGATGTATCAGCGGCACTTAGAGAATATGGTAGCAGCCCAGACGGAAGCTATTATGAAGCATGAGAACCAGATTAACCGTATTCAGCAAGAGATGATTAATGCTATGGCAAATATCATCGAAAGCAGGGACGGTAGTACAGGGGAGCATGTGAAACGTACCAGCAGATATGTCGCATTGTTAGTGGAAGTTTTACAGAAGGATGACTATGTAAAAAGGGAATTGACGGAATATTATGCAGAGCTGCTTTGCCGTGCTGCTTATATGCACGACATTGGAAAAATAAAGGTAGATGATGCCATATTAAGAAAACCAGGAAGATTTACAGAAGAAGAGTATGCTAAAATGAAGGCTCATGCTCCGGCAGGGGGAGAAATCATTCGCATGACTATGAAAAAAATCGAGGATAGAGATTATGTGGACATTGCCTGTGATGTGGCAACGCATCATCACGAAAGATGGGATGGAAAGGGATATCCAGAGGGATTATCAGGCGAAGAAATTCCTTTGGGGGCAAGAATTATGGCATTGGCAGATGTATTTGATGCACTTACCAGTGTGCGCTGCTATAAAGAGGCAATGGATGTAGAAAGAGCATTTTCCATTATTGAGGAGGAAGCCGGGAAGCAATTTGATCCGGATTTAGCGCGGGTGATGTTAGCGAATAAGGATGTTTTTCGAAATCAGCTAGAGGAATTTGTTACAGAGGAATAAAAAAGATAAGGAGAGAAAATATTATGGGAGCAGAAAATACATATGGAGAATTTCCGGAAGAGATGAATTTGGCAGAGGCAGAAAGGCATTCCGCTAACGGTGTGGACGGCGTCTGGAAAAATATGGTTTTTTTTCTGGGAAATGTATTGAAGAATCGGAATTGTTTGACGGATGCATTTTATGAGAAGAAACATGAGGATTATGCAATTTGTGTCCATGGCATGAAAAGCAGTCTGGCATTGCTTGGGGCAATGGAGCTGTCTGTAAAAGCGAAGGAGTTAGAATTGGCGGCGAAAGAGGGACGTTATGATTTTGTAGAGCAGAATCATGCGGTATTCTTAATGCAATATGATAATTTTGTGGAAAAGATTGAGCAGTGCCTTGAAAAGAGAGGGAATAAAAAAACAGTGGAAAGACGCGTGCCGGAAACAGCAGAAAAACTGATTGAAGCGGCAGATAATTTTGATGCAGTAGGGCTGGAAGAGCTGGCAAAGGAACTTGCAGCGGCAAAAGATATAACTCCAAATCAGAAAAGTGTGGTAGCACAGCTGTTGAAAGCGGTGGAGGATTTGGATTTTGATGCTGTGAAAGAGGTGGCAGAGAAAATTAAAGAGTGATGAGCATCGTTTTATAACGAAAAAGTACTTGCAATTCTGAAAAAATCTGTTAAAATGGATATCACTGTATACAGAAAATAAAAAATTACATAAGACAGTTCGTGACCATCCTGTCTATAAATAAAACTACGGATTATAACCGGTTACCGCAGGGGCTGTAAAAAGCAGACCTGCGGCAGCCTATTTTTTGGGTGTCTGAATGGTCAAAAGTTCAGGCACCTTTTTTGTGGTTAGGAAAGAATGGCGGAACGGAAAGGAAATAAAGATGAGTGAGCAGAAAGATTTTATTCGGTATAGTGTGATTACCGAAAAAAATCCAAGAGAAATTGTAATGCTGCGAGGCAGCGGATGCCGCTTTAAGCGATGCCGTTTCTGTGACTATCATTTAGATTCCTCGAAAGATAAAGAAGAAAATTATCATATCAATCGGGAAGTTTTGGAAAAGGTAACTGGTCAGTACGGCAGTTTGGAAGTTATTAATTCCGGCAGCTTTCTGGAGTTGGATGAACTGACAATGACAGAAATTGAGCGGGTTTGCAAAGAGAAAGAGATTCACAATCTGCGCTTTGAAGTGCACTGGATGTACCGGGAGCATGTGGCAAAATGGAAAGAGCATTTTAAAAAAATGGGTATTACCTTAAAAATCAAAATGGGTGTAGAAACGTTTGACGACGCTTTTCGGAAAGATGTCTTTGATAAAGGTATGGAGGGGGCTACCCCAGAAGAGATTGCAAAGGTGGCAGATGAAGTTTGCCTGTTGTTTGGGATAACCGGACAGACAAAGGAAAGCATGTTGTCCGATATTAAGACGGGGCTGTCTTTGTTTGAACGTATCTGCATTAACATTATGGTGGAAAATACCACAGATATTCGCCCGGATTCTGAGGTGATAAGGTTATTTGAAAAAGAGATTTATCCATTATACATAGAGAATGACAGAGTGGACATTTTACTGGAAAATACAGATTTTGGAGTAGGAGGAAGAGCATGAACGAGTTATTATTAATCGCCAGTCTTCTGGTTGTTTACGGAAGTGTGTTGTTGGCATTTAAGTTATTTGGAAAAACAGGACTTTATTGTTTTACCTGTATCGCAACCATTACTGCAAATATTGAGGTTTTGATTTTAGTAGATGCTTTCGGCATGGAACAGACCTTAGGAAATATTTTGTTTGCATCCACATTTTTAGTTACAGATATTTTAAGTGAGGTGGCAGGAAAGAAAGAAGCGCAGAAAGCAGTCAATATCGGTATTTTTACATCCGTTATCTTTATTGTCATTTCCCAGAGCTGGCTACTCTATCATCCGAGTGTCAATGACTGGGCACAGGAGCCGATACGTACTATTTTTTCTAATACCCCAAGACTGATGGTTGTCAGCGTGGTGGTTTATGCTATCTGTCAGCGTTTTGATGTGTGGGCGTATCATAAATGGTGGGCATTTACAAAAGATAAATTTGGTGGGGACAGTAAAAAATTCTTATGGTTGAGAAATAATGGTTCCACTTTGCTTTCTCAGCTTTTGAATACGGTGCTTTACACCTTTGGGGCGTTCTGGGGGATGTATGAGCTGCCGGTACTTGTAAATATTGCTATGGCAAGCTATGTTATTTTTATTGTGACTAGTCTGGCTGACACACCATTTGTTTATCTGGCAAGAAAAATAAATGAAAAAAAATAAAAAAAGGAAGATGGAAACAGGACATTTCCATCTTCCTTTTTCTATTTTTAAGGTAATTTTATAAATTCCGGTTTACGTTTTTTAAATACTGTATAATAGGAAAAACCGGCGTCCCTTAAAATATCGGGAACTTTTTCAAAATCAAATGCCACATGCTCCGGGATGTGGGCGTCGGCACCAATCGTAATAATTTCACCGCCCAATTCCCGGTAGCGGACAATAATATCTTCTGTGGGGTTTGGGTGACCAAGACCATATTTAAAGCCGCCGGTGTTGATTTCAATTCCCTTCCCCTTTTCGATTAATAGTTTTAGAATCTCGTCAATGACATCGGCATATTGTTGGTAGGTGTAATATTCGTTGCGGTTTGGACCGTAGCGCACTACATAGTCAATATGACCATACACATCGAAACCGTCAAAAGCACGAATATTTTCTAATATAGAAGAAAAATATTCCAGATAGCCTTCTTCCTCAGAACGGTTTTCCCAGAAGGGCGGGTAGTAAGGGTCAAAACCATGCACTACATGGGAGGAGCCGATGGCAAAGTCAAAAGGGTACTGGGATAAAATATCCGCATGGACTGTGGCAAGGTGGGGCTGAAGCCCTAATTCTATACCAAAGCGGATGGGGAGCCTGCCTGCATATTTATCCTGTAGAGCATGGACGGAAGCGCTGTAATTAGGCAAATCCAAAAGAAAAGTCTCCGGTTCGTCCGGATAATCAATATCAAGATGGTCAGTGAAGCAGATGCCGCTTAAATCTTTTTCTATTGCTGCAGCAATCATGTTCTCCTGGGGAGTTTTGCTGTCGCCGGAAAACTGACTGTGCATGTGGGTGTCCCATAGTCCTGTCATAGAATAATCTCCATACATTAAATGAATATTGTTACTTATCTGAATAATCATTAACATTCTACCTTATTTTAGCTAGAAAAAGAAGTCGTTCCTTGTCATTTTGTACAAAATTCCAGAAAAGAGCCCGGAAATGGGGCATTTAGTGAAAAATTTAACAAAGCATAAATAAAGTAAAGAAAAAGGCTTGAACTTTCCATTGAAATTGGTTAAAATGAAAACAGCTTGGGAATACAAGTCCCACGAATTACATTTACAAATTCTAGGAGGAATAAAAATGGCAGTAAGAGTAGCAATCAATGGATTTGGCCGTATTGGTCGTCTTGCTTTCAGACAGATGTTTGGAGCAGAAGGATATGAGGTAGTAGCAATCAACGATTTAACAAGCCCGAAAATGTTAGCACACTTGTTAAAATATGATTCTTCTCAGGGTAGATATGAGCATGCTGATGAAGTATCTGCAACAGATGATTCTATTATTGTTTGTGGAAAAGAAATCAAAATCTACGCATTTCCAGATGCAAACAACTGCCCATGGGGTGAGTTAAAAGTAGACGTTGTATTAGAGTGCTCTGGTTTCTATACAAGTAAGGAAAAAGCACAGGCTCATATCAATGCAGGTGCTAGAAAAGTTGTTATCTCTGCTCCAGCAGGAAACGACCTTCCTACTATTGTTTACAATACAAACCATAAAACTTTAAAAGCTTCTGATACAATTATTTCAGCAGCTTCTTGTACAACAAACTGTTTAGCACCTATGGCAGATGCGTTAAACAAATACGCGCCAATCCAGTCTGGTATCATGGTAACTATCCATGCTTACACAGGTGATCAGATGACCCTCGACGGACCTCAGAGAAAAGGTGATTTAAGAAGATCTCGTGCAGCAGCAGTAAACATTGTTCCAAACAGCACAGGTGCTGCAAAAGCAATCGGTTTAGTTATTCCAGAATTAAACGGAAAATTAATCGGTTCTGCACAGCGTGTACCGACCCCAACAGGTTCTACCACTATCTTAACAGCAGTTGTAAACAAGAAGGATGTTACTGTAGAGGGTATCAATGCAGCTATGAAAGCAGCAGCAAATGAGTCTTTCGGATACAATGAGGATGAAATCGTTTCTTCCGATATCGTAGGAATGAGATTTGGTTCTTTATTCGATGCTACACAGACTATGGTAAGCAAAATCTCTGATGATCAGTACGAAGTACAGGTTGTTTCTTGGTATGACAACGAGAACAGCTACACATCTCAGATGGTTCGTACAATCAAATACTTCAGCGAATTGAAATAATTTTATTGAAGTAACTATATGAGACTTTTAAGAGGTCCGGTCCTATTGGACCGGGCTTCTTTTGTTTTGAAGGAAAAATCCTAAGAACAAAAGGCGTTTTGTATGCCATAAGATAAAAAAATTTGCAAAGGGGGACATATTCATGTCATTAAACAAAAAATCAGTAGATGATATCAACGTAAAAGGCAGAAGAGTACTTGTAAGATGTGATTTCAACGTACCTTTAAAAGAGGGCGCTATCACAGATGAAACACGTATCAATGCAGCACTTCCTACCATTCAGAAATTAATCAACGATGGCGGAAAAGTAATTCTCTGCTCTCACCTCGGAAAAGTAAAGAACGGACCAAACGAGGGAGAATCTTTAGCACCGGTTGCTAAGAAACTTTCTGAGAAGCTTGGTAAAGAAGTAAACTTCGTAGCTGACTATAATGTAACAGGCGAAGCTGCAACCGCAGCTGTTGCAGCTATGAAAGAGGGAGATGTTGTATTATTACAGAATACACGTTTCCGTGGTGCAGAGGAGACAAAGAATGGTGAAGAGTTCAGTAAAGAGTTAGCTGACTTAGCAGACGATTATGTATGCGACGCATTCGGTTCTTCCCACAGAGCACATGCTTCCGTTGCAGGCGTTACCAAATACATCTCTGCAAAAGGTGGTTCTAATGTAGTTGGTTACTTAATGCAGAAAGAAATTGATTTCTTAGGAAATGCAGTAGAAAATCCGGTAAGACCTTTCGTAGCTATTCTTGGCGGTGCAAAGGTTGCCGATAAATTAAATGTTATCTCTAACTTACTTGAGAAATGCGATACCTTAATCATTGGTGGTGGTATGGCATACACCTTCTTAAAGGCACAGGGATATGAAATCGGAAAATCTTTAGTAGACGATACAAAGATTGATTACTGTAAAGAAATGATGGCTAAAGCTGAGAAACTTGGAAAGAAATTATTACTGCCGGTTTACTCTGTAACCATCTCTGAGTTCCCAAGCCCATTCGATGCACCTGTAGATGCAGTCGATTATGATGTGACAAATATGCCGGCTGACAGAGAAGGATGCGATATCGGACCAAAGACTCAGGCTATGTATGCAGAGGCTGTAAAAACTGCAAAAACGGTTGTATGGAACGGACCGATGGGTGTATTCGAGAACCCAACTCTTGCAAAAGGTACTATCGCAGTAGCAAAAGCATTAGCAGAAACAGACGCTACAACCATTATCGGTGGTGGTGACTCTGCAGCAGCAGTAAACCAGTTAGGTTTCGCTGATAAGATGAGCCATATTTCTACCGGCGGTGGTGCTTCTCTTGAGTTCTTAGAGGGTAAGGAACTTCCAGGTGTGGTTGCCGCAGATGATAAATAGTCGCGATTAAGCGGATTGAGAAGAGAAAAATTATCGTACGTTCATGCTTGCATGAAAAAGGACAGTAATTTTTCTCTTTGAGAGCGCAACGCGCACGAGAAAACACGAAGTGTTTTCGAGTAATCCGCGGAATAGACAGAAAAGAAGAGAAAAATTATCGTACGTTCATGCTTGCATGAAAAAGGACAGTAATTTTTCTCTTTGAGAGCGCAACGCGCACGAGAAAACACGAAGTGTTTTCGAGTAATCCGCGGAATAGATAGAAAAGAAGAGAAAATCAGGGAAAGAGGATTAATATAATGGCAAACATTAGTAATGTTCGAAAGAAAATCGTAGCCGGCAACTGGAAAATGAACATGACTCCAAGTCAGGCAGTTGCATTAGTAGAAGAGTTAAAACCACTTGTAAAAAGTGATGATGTAGAAGTTGTTTACTGTGTACCAGCCATCGATATCGTACCGGTTGTTGAAGCAGTAAAGGGAACCAATGTAGTTGTTGGTGCAGAGAACATGTATTATGAAGAGAAAGGTGCATACACCGGAGAAATCTCTCCTGAAATGTTAGTAGATGCAGGCGTAAAATACGTTATCATCGGACATTCTGAGAGACGTGATTACTTCAAAGAGTGTGACTGCATGCTCAATAAGAAAGTGAAAAAGGCTTTCGAGCACAACTTAATACCAATTCTTTGCTGTGGAGAGACTTTAGAGCAGAGAGAAATGGGAATTACCTTAGACTGGATCCGTTTACAGATCAAATCTGATTTGAAAGACGTAACAGCAGAGCAGGTAGCTTCTATGGTTATCGCTTACGAGCCAATCTGGGCAATCGGAACCGGAAAAACAGCTACTACCGAGCAGGCACAGGAAGTTTGTAAAGCAATCCGTGACTGTATCGCAGAGGTTTATGGTGCTGATACTGCTGAGAAAGTTCGTATCCAGTATGGTGGTTCTGTAAATGCAGGAAATGCAGCAGAATTATTTGCACAGCCGGATATTGACGGAGGACTTGTTGGCGGAGCCTCCTTAAAAGCAGATTTCGGAAAAATTGTCAATTACAAATAAAATAATCCGAAGGGAACCTGAGATAAGGTTCCCTTTTTCCACTGAGAGGATTTTATGAATAAAAAGTGCAGAAGATGGGCACTGATTGTGTGCGTATGTCTGATAAGTTTTATGATAGGAAACTTAGAAGCGAAAGCACAGATACAAAGGACAGAAGAGACAGAGCAAATAAAAGAAAAGAAGAATTTTATCGTTACTTAGCGGCGGTATCTTCGGATGTATGGATAGACCGTGAGGGTAATGTTTATGATAAATATACCGGTGCGGATATCAATGTGCAGTCGATGTTTGATGCGGATACTTGCACGACAGAACTGAGAGGTTACAGGGACAACGAAGGAAATGCCATCGATATTGTTGGCAATCTGAAATATTAGAAGAAAAAGAGAGGTAAAAAAATGAGTAAAAAACCTACTGTATTAATGATTTTAGACGGATTTGGATTGAATGAAAAAACAGAGGGAAATGCTATAGCACAGGCAAATACCCCAAATATTGACGGCTTGATGAAGGATTATCCTTATGTAAAAGGATATGCCAGCGGACTTGCAGTAGGTCTGCCGGATGGACAGATGGGTAACTCTGAAGTAGGACACTTAAACATGGGTGCCGGAAGAATCGTTTATCAGGAATTAACCAGAATTACCAAAGAAATCGAAGACGGAGATTTCTTCAAAAACGAAGCCCTGTTAGCAGGCATTGAAAATGTAAAGAAAAATAATTCTGATTTACATCTTTACGGACTGCTTTCTGACGGTGGTGTACACAGCCACAACACTCACCTCTATGGATTGTTAGAGTTAGCTAAAAGAGAGGGAATTAAGAATGTTTATGTGCATTGTTTCTTAGACGGACGTGACACCGCTCCTACTTCCGGAAAAGGTTTTGTGGAAGAATTAGAAGCAAAAATGAAAGAAATCGGTGTGGGTAAAATCGCTTCCATTTCCGGTCGTTACTATGTAATGGATCGTGATAACAGATGGGATCGTGTGGAGAAAGCCTATAATGTATTGACAAAGGGAGAGGGCGAGACCGCAGAGAGCGCTACAGCAGCGATGGAAGCATCCTATGCAAAGGATGTAACAGATGAGTTCTTTGTTCCTACTGCTATTACTGAGAATGGTGCACCGGTTGCTACGATTAAGGATAAAGATACTGTTATCTTCTTTAACTTCCGTCCTGACCGTGCCCGTGAGATTACCAGAGCTTTCTGTGCAGATGAATTTGACGGATTTGACAGAGGAGCAAGAAAGGATGTCACCTATATCTGCTTTACCGAGTATGATGTGACCATTCCAAACAAAGAAGTTGCTTTCAAGAAGGTAGAACTGAAAAATACCTTCGGTGAGTATTTAGCAGCTCACGGAAAAACACAGGCAAGAATTGCAGAAACCGAGAAATATGCACATGTTACTTTTTTCTTCAACGGCGGAGTAGAAGAGCCAAATGAGGGAGAGGATCGTATTTTAGTAAAATCTCCGAAGGTTGCTACCTATGATCTGCAGCCGGAAATGAGCGCACCGGAGGTTTGTGACAAACTTTGTGATGCAATCCGTTCCCAGAAGTATGATGTAATTATCATCAACTTTGCAAACCCGGATATGGTTGGACATACCGGTATTTTAGAGGCTGCAAAAAAAGCAGTGGAGACTGTTGACACTTGTGTCGGAAAAGCAGTTGCAGCATTAAAAGAGGTGGATGGACAGATGTTCTTATGTGCAGACCACGGAAATGCAGAGCAGTTAGTTGACTATGAGACTGGAGCACCGTTTACTGCTCACACTACCAACCCGGTACCGTTTATCTTAATCAATGCAGACCCTGCTTACGGTTTAAGAGAGGGTGGATGCCTTGCAGATATCATTCCTACCATGATTGAGTTAATGGGTATGGAGCAGCCGGAAGAAATGACCGGAAAATCTTTATTAATTAAAAAATAAATGTACAAAAATACTAATAAAAAGAGAACATTTTTCTATAGACCATTTTTGGCAGAAACGGGCAAAAACATTGACTTTATAAAAGTTGCTGTATTATACTTTTGAAGTAGCGTAGCTGTTTCATTAGGTCTACGAAATATAGACAAATTGGTGTCTTGGCACACCGGAAAAGAGGATAAAAAGCATGGGAACACAAACATTTGCGCCAGTAAAAGAAGGCAAGGTACGTGAGGTATACGATAATGGGGAAAGTATGATTATTGTTGCGACAGACAGAATTTCAGCTTTTGACCACATTTTGAAAAACAAGATTACCAAAAAGGGTGCAATTTTGACTCAGATGTCTAAATTCTGGTTTGATTTCACAAAAGACATTGTGCCAAACCACATGATTTCCGTAGATGTAAAAGATATGCCTGAATTTTTCCAGCAGGAGAGATTTGACGGCAACAGCATGATGTGTAAGAAATTAGAGATGCTTCCAATTGAGTGTATTGTTCGTGGATATATCACAGGAAGTGGCTGGGAAAGCTACAAAGAAAACGGTACAGTCTGCGGTATCAAGCTTCCGGAAGGTTTAGTAGAATCCGATAAATTACCAGAGCCGATTTACACACCGAGTACAAAGGCTGAAATCGGTTTACATGATGAAAATATCTCCTTCGAGAGAAGTGTAGAAATTTTAGAGAAACTGTATCCTGGAAAAGGTGCAGGATATGCAGAGAAAATTAAAGAATATACCATTGCATTATACAAAAAGTGTGCAGAATATGCGTTGAGCAAAGGTATCATTATTGCAGATACCAAGTTTGAGTTTGGTTTAGATGAAAACGGAAATGTTGTTTTAGGTGATGAGATGCTTACTCCTGACAGTTCCAGATTCTGGCCGTTAGAGGGCTATGAGGCAGGAAAATCACAGCCATCTTTTGATAAACAGTTTGTAAGAGACTGGCTGAAAGCAAATCCGGACAGCGATTATTTACTGCCGGAGGATGTTATCACAAAAACCGTAGACAAATATAAAGAAGCATTTGCACTGTTGACCGGTAAGAAATTTGCATAGGGAGAGCCTATATTTATGAATGAGAACAACTTCAAAGATACTGCATCCTACACGGATGCAGACTTCCGTGAGAGCGGAATACATTCGGATGAACTGCATGAAGAGTGTGGCGTTTTTGGAATGTACGATTTTGATGGAAAAGATGTTGCTTCTACCATCTATTATGGATTGTTTGCTCTGCAGCACCGCGGACAGGAGAGTTGTGGTATTGCAGTCAGTGAGACGAATGGCCCAAAGGGAAAAGTAACTTCATATAAGGGTATGGGATTAGTCAATGAAGTATTTACCCAGGAAATTTTAGAGCCGATGCACGGTGACATTGGTGTGGGACATGTACGTTATTCCACAGCGGGAGCTTCTACAAGGGAAAATGCACAGCCTCTGGTATTAAATTATGTCAAAGGAACATTAGCACTTGCTCATAATGGAAATTTAATTAATGCGACAGAACTTCGCAAAGATTTAGAGTATACCGGAGCAATCTTCCAGACTACCATTGATTCTGAAGTAATTGCTTACCATATCGCAAGAGAGCGTTTAAATTCTAAGACTGTTGAGGAAGCAGTCAGCAGAGCCTGCAAGAAGATTAAAGGAGCTTATTCTTTAGTGGTAATGAGCCCACGTAAATTAATCGGTGCAAGGGATCCGTTTGGATTTAAACCGCTCTGTATCGGAAAGAGGGATAATTCTTATATTATTGCTTCTGAAACCTGTGCCCTTGATACCGTAGGGGCAGAATTTGTCAGAGATGTGCTTCCGGGCGAGATTGTTACCATTACACCGGAAGGGGGCATTCAGTCTGATTTATCTATGGCGCTCCCAAAACAGCAGGAGGCAAGATGTATTTTTGAATATATTTATTTTGCCAGACCGGACAGCCATATCGATAATGTAAGTGTTTATGCTTCCAGAATCCAGGCGGGAAGATTTTTAGCCATTGATTCTCCAGTGGATGCAGATATTGTGGTAGGTGTACCGGAATCGGGAAATGCAGCGGCATTAGGGTATTCTTTGCAGTCAGGGATTCCCTACGGAACAGCTTTTGTAAAAAACAGCTATGTGGGAAGAACCTTTATTAAGCCAAAGCAGAGCAGCAGAGAATCAAGCGTTCGGGTAAAATTAAATGTCTTAAAAGAGGCTGTTAAGGGAAAACGTGTCATTATGATTGATGACTCCATCGTTCGTGGTACGACTTCTAATCCAACAATTAAGTTACTTCGTGATGCGGGAGCAACAGAGGTTCATGTACGTATCAGTTCCCCACCATTTTTGTGGCCATGTTATTTCGGAACCGATATTCCGGAGAGGGAACAGCTGATTGCCTATAAACATTCTGTTGATGAGATACGTGATATTATCGGAGCGGATTCCTTAGGGTATCTTGGTATTGACCGCTTAGAGGAAATGGTAGACGGATTAAATATCTGTAAAGGCTGCTTTACCGGAAACTATCCGATGGAGCCGCCTAAAGAGGACATCCGTGGAGATTTTGAACGCTAAGCAGACTGGAAATGGACTAGAACAGAAAATTTCATGCTTGCATGGAAAATTTTCTGTTTAAGTCCATTTGAAGGTGCAACGAACAGCGAGAAATCTGTGATTTCGAGCTGAGAAGTGGCACACAGTCTGCGGAAAAAGAGTAGCAACAAGTAGTAAAAAGGAGAATAGTATGAGTACAGATAGATATACAAGCCCTCTGTCAGAGCGCTATGCCAGCAAAGAAATGCAGTATATTTTTTCACAGGATATGAAATTTAAGACCTGGAGAAAGTTATGGATTGCATTGGCAGAGACAGAGATGGAGTTAGGACTTTCTGAGAACGGAAAACCTGTTATTTCCCAGGAACAGATTGACGAGTTAAAGGCTCACGCTGAGGACATTAACTATGATGTGGCAAGAGAGCGTGAAAAACTGGTTCGCCATGATGTTATGAGCCATGTATATGCTTATGGACAGCAGTGCCCGAAAGCAGCAGGTATCATTCATCTTGGGGCAACCTCCTGTTATGTAGGAGATAATACCGACATTATTATTATGAAAGAAGCATTGAAACTGGTTCGTACCAAGTTAATCAATGTCATTGCAGAACTTGCAAAATTTGCAGATACTTACAAAAATCTGCCGACACTGGCGTTTACCCATTTTCAGCCGGCACAGCCAACTACAGTTGGTAAAAGAGCAACCCTTTGGGCACAGGAATTTATCATGGATTTAGAGGATTTAGAGTACGTGATGGGTAGTCTTAAATTATTGGGCTCTAAGGGAACTACAGGAACTCAGGCAAGCTTTTTAGAGTTGTTTAACGGCGATCAGGAGACGATTGATAAGATTGACCCAATGATTGCTAAGAAGATGGGCTTTGAGCAGTGTTATGCAGTTTCAGGACAGACCTATTCCAGAAAAGTAGATACCAGAGTTGCTAATATTTTAGCAGGTATTGCAGCCAGTGCTCACAAGATGTCTAACGATATCCGTTTGTTACAGCACTTAAAGGAAGTAGAAGAACCTTTCGAGAAAAATCAGATTGGTTCCTCTGCTATGGCATACAAGAGAAATCCGATGCGTTCCGAGC
>JAQXGQ010000034.1 GCA_029006795.1 Clostridiales bacterium
TTGGTGTAGAGTGGATGATGCCGGAAGGAATGACGGCAGAAGATTTGATTTTGTCTGATAAGGACAAGGTACACGGCGGTATTGCAGCGTACTGCAAAGAAAGAGGAATTGTTAGATAAGGAGTGAAGGAATGGCAGAAAAAAAGAAAAATCCTTCCCTGCCGGTGAGTCTGATAGGCAGTCGAAAGCTGATTGCCAATCTGGCCAAAAATGATTTTAAGAAAAAATTTGCAGGCTCCTATTTTGGCGTTGTCTGGGCATTTGTGCAGCCGGTGATTACAGTGCTCTTATACTGGTTTGTTTTTGAGAAGGCATTAAACCAGAGAGCAAGCGATTTAAGAACCGGCGTTACGGTTCCTTTTGTGCTCTGGCTTATGGGGGGACTGGTGCCCTGGTTCTATTTTCAGGAAGCGTTAAACGGCGGAACTGGCGTACTGGTGGAATACAGTTATCTGGTAAAAAAAGTGGTGTTCAAGATTGAGACACTGCCTGTAGTAAAACTGATTTCCGCATTGTTTACTCACCTGTTTTTTGTATGTTTTATGTTGGTAGTGTTTGCGTTGATGGGATATATGCCGGATTTGTATGTGCTTCAGGTGATTTATTATTCCTTCTGTATGGTGATGTTTACGGCAGGACTTGTCTATGCCACTAGTGCAGTTACGGTATTTTTCCGGGATATGAAAGAAGTGGTTTCCATTTTGCTACAGATTGGCATGTGGGCAACTCCGATTATGTGGAGCTTTGAGTCTATGAGTAATATTCCGTCCTGGGCACTTACCCTGTTAAAATTGAATCCCATGTATTATGTGGTGGCAGGTTACCGTGATGCTTTGATTAATAAAATCGGTTTTTGGGAGCATCCGGGGCTGACAGCCTGGTTCTGGGGATTTACACTTCTCCTTTTATGGCTGGGAACGTCAGTATTTAAGCGTCTGCGGGTTCATTTTGCAGATGTTTTGTAGAAAATTCCTAGGCAGTAAGGGGAAGAAATAGATTTGTTAGAAAGGCAGCATATGGAAAATTTGGCAATTAAAGTGGAAGATGTCTGTAAAGTTTATAAATTATATGACAGACCGTCAGACCGCTTAAAGGATGCGTTAGGTCTTGCCCGAAAAAATCGTTTTAAAGAGCACCATGCGTTAAAGCATGTTTCTTTCGAGGTAAAAAAAGGGGAGACTGTCGGCATCATAGGAACCAATGGTTCGGGAAAATCAACCATATTAAAAATTATTACCGGAGTTTTGACGCCAACGAGCGGAGAGGTGGAGATTGACGGAAGAATTTCTGCTTTGCTGGAGTTAGGTGCAGGATTTAATATGGAATACACTGGAATTGAAAATGTGTATTTAAACGGCATGATGATGGGGTTTTCCAGAGAGGAAATGGATGCGAGGTTAGACGATATTTTAAAATTTGCGGATATCGGTGATTTTGTCAATCAGCCCTGTAAAACCTATTCTAGTGGTATGTTTGTACGCCTTGCTTTTGCAGTGGCCATCAATATTGATCCGGAAATTCTCATTGTGGATGAGGCTTTGTCCGTGGGAGATGTATTTTTCCAGGCGAAGTGCTACAAAAAGTTTGAGGACTTTAAGGCACAGGGGAAAACCATTATCTTTGTCAGCCATGATATCAGCAGTGTGGCAAAATACTGCGACAGAGTTATTTTGCTGAACAAAGGAGATAAGATGGCAGAAGGCAATGCTAAGGATATGATTAACCTGTATAAAAAGGTGTTGCTGAAAAATTCCGATAAAATCCAAAGTGGTAAGGTGTTAGATACGGAAGAGCAGAGGGATAAGACTCTGTGGAAATCCAATTATCAGTTAAATCCGCAAGTCAACGAGTATGGCAATGGGGAGGCGGAAATTATTGATTTTGCCCTGATTGATGAATATGGCAATTATACAAATTGTATTCAAAAGGGAACCACCTTTGAGATAAAATCAAAAGTATTGTTTCAGGCAGATATTTTAGATCCGATTTTTACTTATACCTTTAAGACCGTGCAGGGAACTGCGGTGACAGGAACAAATACCATGTATGAGAAAGTGGGCATCGGCTTAGCGAAAGCCGGAGAAACCTATGTAGCAACTTTCCGCCAACGGATGGATTTGCAGGGGGGAGAATATCTTCTCTCTATCAGCTGTACCGGCTATGTAGCAGGAGAATTTCGTGCTTATCACAGACTCTATGATGTGGTAGGGGTTACAGTGGTATCAGACAAAAATACCGTAGGATTTTATGATATGAATTCTGAGACTACCATTGAAAAAGTAGAAAATTAACGGAAAGGAGGCAGAGAATTATGGACGAGATAACAGAACTTCTAAATATAGTAAAAGAAAACAACAGTGACACATATCAGAAAGTTATCGAAGAGCGGGCTTTTTACCCATGCCTGTATCATTTGTCTGAAGCAAGGGAAAACCTTATTCGTTCTCTGCCTCTAAAAAAGGGAAAGAAAGTGTTAGAGCTTCATGCCGAGTGTGGAGCACTTACCGGAAAATTGTTGGAAATGACGGGAAACGTGACAGCAGTTACGGAAAATGAGGAGACGGCAGCCATCATCAGAGAACGGCTGAAAGATAGGAAGGGACTTCGTGTTGTAAACCGAAAGGAAGTCACTGTCACGGATACTGATAACCTTTTTAAGGAAACATATGATGTGATATTGTTGGTGGGAAGAACCTATGAGGCAATAGGATATCTTTCAAAATTGAAAAATTTTCTAACAAAAGACGGAAGTTTGTTTTTAGCTGATGCGAACCGCTTTGGGTTAAAATATTTTGCCGGATGTGCAGAGGAATATGGCGGAACGTATTTTTCCGGTGTGGAGGGATATCCCGACGGAGGGATAGAGCGGTGTTACACCAAAAAGGAATATGAGAAGCTGTTAGAGGAAAATGGTTTTGAAATTTTCCAGTGGTATTATCCTTATCCCGATTATAAATTTCCGTCAGTGCTGTACTCCGATGTCTGTCAGCCGGGGCAGGGAGAATTAGCTGATAATCGTAGAAATTTTGACAGGGACAGGTATTTGCTGTTTGAGGAAAAGAGGGTTTTTGACAGTGTTCTTTCGGAGGGGCTGTTTCCTGAATTTTCCAACTCCTTTCTGATAGAGGCAAAGTTGAAGAAGAAAACGGATACTGCGCACACTCCGGCTTTGTGGGAAACCTCCATATCGGGTAAAAGTGAGATAAGAGCAGAAGATACGGTTTTGCTTTACGCAAAATATTCTGATGAGCGGGTAGAGAGATTTGCCATTCGAACAGATATCATAGCTGAAACTAGAAAAAAGGTTGTGGTGTATAAATATCCGCTGTATTCCGAAGGAAAGAGTCATATTTCCCATATCGGTGAGGCATACCACAAATTGAAAGAACACTATAAAAATCCGGGAATTTCTTTTTGCAGATGCGAAATACAGGAAGATGCGGTTTGCTTTCCTTTTGTGGAAGGGATGACGCTTGCGGATGTGATGGAGGATGCGCTTCACAGACGGGATAACACTGCCGTGAGGGAAATTCTTGTGGATTATATACAGCGGATGTCAGAGGATGGCGGGAAAGTGCCCTTTGTGGAAACGGAAGAATTTCGTGAGGTGTTCGGAGCGGTTTTGCTGCCTGAGGGAATAGAAGCGCAGGAAATCTGTGATATTGACTTGATTTTTCCCAATATCCTGGTGTCAAAGGAAGATGTAGCCGATGGGAAAAGACCAAGAGATTATCAGTGGAATATCATTGATTATGAATGGACATTTTTCTTTCCAATACCTAAGAAATTTATACTTTACCGAGCATTGTATTTCACGTATTATCAGATACTAAACGATACCGAATGGACGTTGCGGGAACTGATGGAGTTAGCGGAGATAACAGAGCCTATGCAGCAGACTTTCATGGAAATGGAGCGACAGTTTCAGCGGTATTTAGGGAAAGATACTCTGCCGGTGCGCAACATGCAGCGGCGGCTGGGAACAAAGATTATTTCCTTAAAGGAGCTTTCCGGTGAAAAACAGGAAACAGAGCTTTTTATCCGTGAAGAAGAATGGATGAAAGTGAGGAAAATCCGGTTTCACATAGACCGTGCTGATTATCAGGATGGCAGTGTGGTCTGCAGTGGATGGGCATTTGCTAAAGTAAGGGATGGAAGGACACTTCCGGTCCACATCCGGGTGACGGATATGGAGGGAAAAGAAATCGTTCCTGAAATTCATCGGAATAGACGTAGTGATGTGGCAGAAACCTTTAGACTTCGTCGTGTGACAAATCCTGATTTTGGATTTGACTGTGTGTGGATTGCACCGCCGGGGGAGAAATGGAAACTTCATTTCTCTTTGGGTAGATGTGAAAAAAGCTATGAAACTGCAGCGTTATAGGAGACAAATATGTACCAATCGAGAGAAAAGATACAAAGCGTAATATTGCTGTTAGCGGACATGATATGTTTCGTACTCAGTTATTTCGGTGGCGGATATCTGTGGCTGGTAAATTACCGAAACGTGTCCGTGGAAAATATGAAGTTGGAATTGTTAAACAGTATCGGCATTGTACTTGTGGTATATATGTTGGTGATGTTGTTTTCCGACATTGAAAATAATTTTATCAAGCGAAGACTGTATATGGATTTGTGGGCGGGAATCAAAGCAAGTGTGATACTTATTTTTGTGACTGCACTGACCATATTTTTGCAGCATAACAATGCGGATGCTTCCCGTGGTGTATATTTTTGTATCGCGGGTATTAATCTGGTGCTGTTTTTCCTTTTTCATGTGATAATTAAATATTATTTGTTAAAGGTATATCGAAATAAGCGGGCTACGAATCAGGTGTTTTTAGTAACCACCTCCGATCGAGTAGAGGATATTTTATGTGAACTGGAAAACTCCAAAGACTGGGCACACCGGCTCACTAGCATTGCAATCATTGATGATAATCAGGTGGGAAAATGGTATGAAGGAGTACCGGTCGTGGCAACCTATACGAATATGTTCCAGTATGCCAAAGAACAAATTGTGGATGAGGTGTTTATCAATGTTCCATATGATAGCGGTGAGGCTCTTGCTGAGGTCGTGGCAAAGTTTGAGGACATGGGCGCTACCGTGCATGTGAGCATTGAGATATTAAATAAGTTTGATTATTATAAAAGTTTCGATATGATGGGAAGTATTCCGGTAGTGACCTTTACCAATCAGCATTATGACTGGAAAATGTTATTTGTAAAGCGGATGATGGATATTGTGGGAGCGTTAGTGGGACTGCTTATCACGGCAGTGGTAACAATCTTTTTAGCACCGCCGCTGTTAATCGAGTCACCGGGACCATTGTTCTTTGCACAGAAACGTGTGGGAAAGAACGGAAGGTTTTTTAAGATATATAAATTCCGGTCGATGTACCAGGATGCAGAGGAACGAAAGAAGGAACTTGAAAGCCAGAATGAAATGAACGGTTTTATGTTCAAGATGAAGGATGACCCACGTATCACAAAAATAGGAAAATTTATCCGAAAAACCAGTATTGATGAACTGCCTCAGTTTTTCAATGTATTAAAAGGGGACATGAGCCTGGTGGGGACAAGACCCCCTACGGTGGATGAATTCCGGCAGTATGAATCACATCAGAAAAGGAGATTGAGTGCCAAACCGGGAATTACCGGACTCTGGCAGGTCAGCGGAAGAAATAATATCAATGACTTTGAGGATGTTGTGAAACTGGATGTCCAGTACATTGATAACTGGAGTATCGGTCTTGATATTAAAATCCTTTTAAAGACCATAAAAGTGGTATTTGAAAAGGGTGGAGAATAAAGCGTGAGAAGAACCTCTAAAAATATTTCGCTATTGGACGAAACGATAAGAAGCTTTATGGCTCACGCAGAAGAACGGCAGAGCCGTTATTCGCATAAAAGATTTGTTCTGTAAAAAGAAAAGGAGAGAGAAGATGAGCAGAGAATACAGAGTGGACAGAGAGTATAGTATAGGAGAGATTATCCGTTACAATTTAAGAATGTGGTGGTTAGCGGCAATTCTTGCGGTGTTATGTGCGGCTGCATTAGGGGGATATAAATATAAAGCTCTGCATCAGTATGTGGAAAATGAGGTATATGAGAACAGACAGCAGGTAGTGGCAGCCTTATTTGTAAGTCTTTACAGCGATTCAGACCCGAGTGAGCGTGTCAACAACGTCAGAAAGATTTCGGCAAGTAACCGCGCTTATCAGAATTTTAAGGAAATTACAGGATATGAGCTGACGGTGCAGGAATATCAGAATTTATTTGACACGGAACATGGAGAAAATTCTGACGTGGCATCTTTCTATGTAACGTTCCCGGCAAGTTATGGGGATTATTCCATTTCAGATGAGACAGAGGCAACAGCATTTATGAACGGACTGATTGCAACCACTGCAAAAACCTGTGAGGAAATGATTGGTCAGGAATGTGTCAGTGTGTTAGATGCACCTTATACCACCAGTGAAATTGCAAAATTAAAAACCTATACCATTACCCAGGAGGATTTCCAGAAAGCAATCTTAAAGGCAGTAACCGCCGGTATTCTGTTGGGAATTATCGTGGAAGTGGTATGTTATACCTTCTGGATGTTAATTTATAAAAAACCGAAGGATGCAGAGGAAATCCGTGAGTGCTTAGATACGGATGTGATTGATGTATTAAAGGATGGAGCAGATAACGAAGAAGCATTCAAGAAAGTGGCGCTTTTCCTGAAAGATGACACTGCAAGCTGCAACAGAGTAAGCTGTATTACCCTGCAGTGTCCGAAAAAGGATGCGGCATTAAAACTTGCAATGAGCTATGCAAATGAGCAGAAAAAGACTCTTTATATTGATCTTGCGGTAAATGAAGGAAATGGCGAGGAAGCACATTCTATCAGCAGTTATATTCTTGGAGAAGCAGATCATGTGGAACCGTTGGCAATGAATGGCTATTTGGATTCTGTCAGCAGAAATCCGGCAGCAGAGAAGGGCTTAGATATCGCAGGAAATAAACGCTTTGCCGCTTTTGTGGATGAGATGAGTCAGAAATACGAGTGTATTGTCATTAACAGTACGGATGCAGCAAAGGCAGCAGAAGCATATTCTGTGTCAAAACTCTGCAACAAGACCTTTGTGGTATGTGGCAGAAGAAATGTGAAAAATGAAGTCTTATATCGTGCAAAGAATACAGCGGATGTCAATGGCATTCATGTAGATGGAGTCCTGATTTATGAATTGTAAAAACATCATTTTTATGAGTGTTTTGTTTGTATTTCTTCCGGTATGGATTGGCTATATCTGGATAGAAGTGTTAAAAATTAAAGGAAAATGGGAGCGATTCCTTCATGC
>JAQXGQ010000035.1 GCA_029006795.1 Clostridiales bacterium
GATGAAATGCTTCGGGGGAATAATATTAATGCAGAAGAGAGTACTGCTATCAGTGATGCTATGGTAAGAATTTCAGAGTTCTGCGATACATTGAATACATCCTTTGAAGGAATTGGAAATCTACTGCAAAGTCTTGAAAAGAATAATGACAGTATTACAAGGATTGCAAAACAGACACACCTTTTATCATTGAATGCTGCGGTAGAGGCATCAAGAAGCGGCGAAGCAGGAAGGAGCTTTTCTGTGGTCGCGGATGAAATCAGGGATTTGGCACAGTCTAGTCATGCTATGGCAGATGAGAGTGATTTGAATCGGACAGAGATTGTGAATGCAGTTAAAAATCTGATAGAAAAGACCATAGAATTGACAAAGGATATTGCAGATATAAATGACAGGCTCACCAATCTTGCAGCAAGTACAGAAGAAATTGTAGCAGAGACAGATGTAGTGAAAAATGTTTCTGTGAATGTGAAGAGCAAGTTAGAGGAATTGAATCAGAGCGAAAGCGTTTTTTAATAAGGGGACAGATTGGAAATAATAGATATATTTGTGAATATTGTCATTCATAAACTTTAAATTGCGAATATGTGCTATAAATAATGACATATTTCGACAAAATCCTTGTGAAATTCAGATAAATCCACTATAATTTAGAAGTGGAGGGTGGCTTTTATGGAAATAGGAGAGGAAAGAGAAAAGGAAAAAAAACATTGCAGGGTTTCACTTGATGATGTGATAGAGATGGTGTTTACATTTGATGAAAACGGAAACATCGTATATGGCAATTCTGTGGCAAAGCAGAAATTAGAATATGGAGAAGAACTGCCGGGTACACACATCAGTGAAATTTTTCCGAAGACATTTTACAGCACGCAGGATGGATTTCAGACAGAATATGAATTCGGAGAAAAACGTCAGGATTTGACAGCGTACAGAAAAAATAGAACCTGTTTTTGCGTGGAAGTAAAGATTTTAAAACAAGAGGACTCTGGGGGAATGTATGTCTGCATGGCAAATGATGTGTCGAAACGTGATTTCCTGGAGAAAGAAATCGTTAAAGTGCAACATGAAGCAGAGCAGGCTTTAAAGGTAAAATCAGAATTTGTTGCAAATGTCACCCACGAATTGAGAACACCGGTAATCGGGATTCTTGGTAACACGGAGGAATTGTTAGAGAGAGAAAAGAATGAAGAGACTTTAAAGATTTTGAGATTGATTGAACGTGGTTGTAAAGATATGCAGGGGATTATCAATAATATATTGGATTTTTCCAAGCTGGAAGCAGGAAAATTTGCTTTAGAATCACGGAAATTTCATTTTCGAAATATGATGGATTATGTGAAAGCAAATCATATGAATAAGATAACAGAAAAAGGGTTGGATTTTTTTGTAACCATATCTCCGGAAATACCGGAGTATGTGATTGGCGATGAGCTTCGAATTGTACAAATACTCAATAATTTGCTTTCAAATGCCTGCAAATTTACAGCAGTTGGAAAAATATCCGTAGAGGTAGTAAAGACAGCACAGGTCAATAATCGGATAGAATTATTCTTTTTAGTAATTGATTCCGGAATCGGAATTGATAAAGCGGATATGGATAAACTTTTTAAAAGTTTTTCACAGGTAGATGCTTCTATTTCAAGAAGGTATGGGGGAACCGGACTTGGATTAAATATATGTAAGCAGCTTGTGGAACTTATGGGAGGCAGTATCAGTGTAGACAGTGAAAAAAACGGAGGTTCCGTATTTTCTTTTTCTATTTGGATAGAAATTCCGGAGGATGAGATAGAAACGGTTGCTGAAAACACAGGAGGATACGTAGCACTGGGACAGAAAGTGAATATCCATGCAAACGAGAATAAGACAGAAGTCAGAAACTATGGAACGAAAGAGAACCAGGAAGAGATTAAAAATAAAATGTCGAAGTTCATTCTCAGCGTGGAAATGGAAAACTGGGAGAAGGCGGAGCTGTTTGCAGATATAATTAAGCAGTTGACTGCGGAAGCACCAAAGGAAGT
>JAQXGQ010000036.1 GCA_029006795.1 Clostridiales bacterium
CAACTAAAACTCTCATATTGTATTCAACCTTTCTTCCCGTGCTTCTTCCAGAGTCATATCATTTGAAAGAACACCAAATAATGACTTAGCAACATCTACTCTGTCCTGATATGGGTTAGACAATTTTGCAACAACTTTTCCGTTACGCGTAATATAAATATCCTCTGTTTCTGCAAGCATAAGATATTTGCCGAGATTAGTTTTTAATTCAGTTGCGGTAATAGACATATCATCATCCCCTTTCTTGAAAAACAAATAATTATCGTCTTAAAAAGAAAATCTCTCTTTTCAATTATATTATACACAAATCGAACGATTTCATCAACAAAATCGTTCGATTTTTATACTCTTCCTATGAAATGAAACAAAAATGCGACAGAGCACCGCTCCTGTCGCATTTTTCTTAAGGCATTCGTAATTTCAAATTTATCTTTTTTGCACCGTTTAACTTTTTTATTCTGCAAATAATGGTGTAGAGTAGTAACGATCTCCACTATCCGGAAGCAGTGCTACAATGGTTTTTCCTTTGTTTTCCGGACGTTTTGCTAACTCAATAGCTGCGTAAAGTGCTGCACCGGAAGAAATACCAACCAGAACACCTTCTGTCTTTGCCAACTCTTTTGCTGTTGCAAATGCCGCTTCGTTTGCTACCGGAAATACCTCATCATAAACTTCTGTATTGAATACTTCCGGTATAAATCCTGCTCCGATACCCTGGATTTTATGAGGACCTGCAGTTCCTTTTGAAAGAACCGGTGAAGTTTCCGGCTCCACTGCTACTACCTTCACTGCCGCATTTTTAGATTTTAAATATTCTCCGGTTCCTGTTACGGTTCCACCGGTTCCTACACCGGCGATAAAGATATCCACTTTTCCATCTGTATCTTCCCAGATTTCCGGTCCTGTAGTCTCATTATGTGCCTGTGCATTTGCCGGGTTTGTAAACTGAGACGGGATAAAGCCACCCGGAATTTCTTTTGCTAATTCTTCTGCTTTTGCGATAGCACCTTT
This sequence comes from Clostridiales bacterium, assembly GCA_029006795.1. Classification (GTDB taxonomy): domain Bacteria; phylum Bacillota; class Clostridia; order Lachnospirales; family Lachnospiraceae; genus Roseburia. Next base: position 1,012 of record JAQXGQ010000036.1, read on the forward strand.
CATTCCCTTTGCACCTTCGGTCAGAACAATTTCTGCACCGTATGCCTTTAAGATATTACGACGCTCTACGCTCATGGTTTCCGGCATGGTTAAAATAGCACGATAGCCTTTCGCTGCTGCGATAGCGGCAAGACCGATACCTGTATTTCCTGAGGTAGGCTCAATGATAACAGACCCCTCTTTTAACAGTCCTTTTTCCTCTGCATCCTTAATCATGTAATAAGCTGCACGATCTTTTACACTTCCTGAAGGGTTAAAGTACTCTAATTTTACTAAAATTTTTGCCCCTAATTCCTTAGACTTCTCTAAGTTTGTCACCTCTAATAATGGTGTTTTTCCGATTAACTGTGTTGCACTCTGATAAATGTTTGCCATAATGATACTCTCCTTTTTTTGTTTTTACTATTATTTTACCACTAAAAGTTTCCGTATTATGAAATTGCCTTAAATGCTTCGTCTAAGTCCTCGATAATATCTTTAATGTTTTCTGTTCCGATAGATAAACGGATGGTATTCGGATAAATGCCCTGCTCTGCTGCTTCTTCTACACTAAGCTGTGAATGAGTCGTAGATGCCGGATGAATAGCAAGGGATTTTACATCTGCCACATTAGCAAGCAATGAGAAAATCTCTAAATTATCAATGAAGTCCTTCGCCGCTCTCTCATCTCCCTTGATTTCAAAGGTAAAGATGGAGCCACCACCGTTCGGGAAATATTTTTTGTAAAGTCTCTGCTGCTCTTTATCCTCAGTCACTGACGGATGATGTACCTTTTCTACCTGTGGATGGTTATTTAAGTATTCTACCACCTTTAAGGCATTTTCCACATGACGTTCTACTCTAAGAGAAAGTGTCTCTAATCCCTGTAAGAAAATAAATGCGTGGAACGGTGATAAAGTTGCACCGGTATCTCTTAACAAAATAGCACGAATTTTGGTAACAAAAGCGGCTGCTCCCACTGCCTTCGTAAAACTGATACCGTGATAGCTTGGATTCGGTTCTGTCAAGGACGGGAATTTGCCGGATGCCTCCCAGTCAAATTTTCCACTGTCGATGATAACTCCTCCGATAGCCGTTCCATGTCCACCGATAAATTTGGTTGCGGAATGAATGACAATATCAGCACCATATGTAATCGGGCGTACAAGATAAGGTGTTGCAAAGGTACTATCCACTACCAACGGAATTTTATGAGCGTGAGCGATTTTTGCAATCTCCTCGATGTCACTGACATCGGAGTTTGGATTTCCCAGAGTCTCAATGTAAATCGCTTTTGTATTCTCCTGAATGGCTTTTTCAAAATTGCTTAAATCCAAAGGTTCCACAAAGGTTGTGGTGATACCGTATTCCGGCAGAGTGTGAGCTAACAAGTTATAGGAACCTCCGTAAATATTGTTAGCCGCTACAATATGGTCCCCTGCCTGCGCTAAGTTCTGAATGGTATAAGTCACCGCCGCTGCACCGGAAGCCACTGCCAATGCCGCAACACCACCCTCTAAGGCTGCAATTCTTTTTTCAAAAACCTCCTGTGTCGGGTTGGTAAGTCTTCCATAAATATTTCCTGCATCCGTAAGTCCAAATCTTGCCGCTGCATGGTCACTGTTATGGAACACATAGGAGGAGGTTGCATAAATCGGAACGGCTCTCGCGTCCGTTACCGGGTCTGCCTGCTCCTGTCCTACATGTAACTGTAATGTTTCAAATTCTAAATTTCTTTCCTCTAATGTTTTTTTCTTTCCCATAAGCTAAATCTCCTCACTTTATTAGTATTCTTCTTCCGGTTCTTTTTCACCGATGTCACTTACCGGCTGTTCTAATCCCTCAATGGTAATATGGTTTTTCTGCGCATAATCCCAAAGAGCCGCATGGATTGCTTCTTCCGCTAAGAGGGAACAGTGTACCTTTACCGGCGGCAATCCGTCTAATGCCTCCATCACCGCTTTGTTGGTAACTTCTAATGCCTGTTGTACGGTTTTTCCCTTCACTAATTCTGTTGCCATACTGCTAGTTGCCACCGCAGCGCCGCAGCCAAAGGTTTTAAACTTTACGTCCTGAATTATTCCATCATCATTTATATCAAGGTACATTCGCATAATGTCACCGCATTTTGCATTTCCTACGGTACCGACACCACTGGCATTTTCAATCTCTCCCACATTTCTCGGATTATTGAAATGATCCATTACTTTTTCACTATACATCTTTTTTCTCCTTCCTGCATCCTTTTTATACCTGTTTTTTTATAAAATCTTCATATAAAGGCGACATTCCTCTCAAACGCTCAATAATTTTTTTGAGTTCATCTACCGTATAATCAATTTCCTCTAATGTATTTTTCTCCGACAGAGTCAGTCGCAGGGAACCGTGGGCTATCTCATGGGGAAGCCCGATAGCAAGCAGTACATGGGATGGATCTAGCGAGCCTGAGGTACAAGCCGAACCGCTAGAACCACAGATGCCTGCCTGGTCTAATAAAATCAGTAGTGACTCTCCTTCAATAAAACGAAAACAGAAATTCGTATTGTTTGGAAGTCTGTCAGTTCTGTCGCCGTTTAATCTGGTGTAAGGAATTTCTTTTAACACCCTTTCAATCAGATGATTTCTAAGGGTGGTTTCCTTCTTGCTCCGCTCTGCCATCGTGTTCTTTGCTAACTCCGCAGCTTTTCCGATACCTACGATACCCGGTACATTGTGAGTTCCGGCACGACGTTTCCGCTCCTGCGCACCACCATGAATAAAGGAAAGAATTTTTACTCCTTTGCGGATGTACATCACACCAATGCCCTTTGGCCCGTTAATCTTGTGCCCGCTGGCACTTAGCATATCAATGTTCATTGCCTCCACATCAATCGGAATATGGCCGAATGCCTGTACCGCATCGGTATGAAATAAAATCCCATGCTCGTGAGCAATTTTTCCAATTTCGGCAATAGGCTGTATCGTTCCGATTTCATTGTTTGCAGACATAACGGAAATTAAGATGGTATCCGGTCTGATGGCTGCTTCAAGCTCATCTAATTTTACCTTTCCATTTTCATCCACATTCACATAAGTAACTTCATAGCCCTTTTTCTCCAAATAGGCACAGGTGTGAAGAATGGCATGATGCTCAATGGTACTGGTAATAATATGTTTTCCTTTATCCGCATATGCCTCGGCGGTCGCTTTCAATGCCCAGTTATCTGACTCGCTGCCACCTCCGGTAAAGTAGATGTCATCGGTTCTTGCATTGATTAAATCCGCAACAGCCGCTCTCGCCTTATCTACTGCTTTTTTGCTCTCGCCTGCAAAGCTGTATATTGCAGATGGATTACCGTAATATTCTGTAAAATAAGGAAGCATCGCATCTAATACTTCCGGATAAACCTGTGTTGTCGCTGCATTATCTAAATAAATCGTCCTGCTCATATATCATGTTTCCTTCCTATCTTATTTTCAGCAGTTCCACCATGGTATATGTTATCCACTTTAGAATTGCATCATACGAAATCTGCTTTATCAAAAATCGTCTTTCTATTTCCTACTTAATTGATATGATATAATGAATTATACACTATTAATTCCTATTGTCAAGATAGGAATTGTTTTTTTCTAAAACTTTATTTGTCTTTTCGTTTTTCCCACTCAACCTGAAATGCCGTCTCTTGTAACCTGTGCTGTTTTGTATTAAAATACTTTTGACGCTCACATCAATTTGATAGAAATGAGGATTTTCATATGAACAATTTAGGCGAACAATATTTTCCGGTTAATTTTATTCCCACCTATATCCACAACCACCCCACCTTCGGTGTGAAACGGATTTTAACCTACACTGTATTCCGTTTCTTTTCTTTCGTAGGAAAGGAGGATAACCGTCTTGCTTCCACTTTAAAGGAAGCTCTTTTCCCCTGCAATGATACTTTCGATTTCTCTCTGATAGAACGCTATCTTTCTGAGGATATGGTTTTTACACCTGCCTTCGCAGAAGAGGGCTATGACGCTTTTTTCCTTTATACTGCAATCAGTATCGTAGAAGACTTCTTTGACGATACCATCGTCTCTGATGAACTCTCCGTGGTAGATAATCTGATTTTTTCCCTCTACCCGGCGCTTGGCTCAGTAACTTTAGATGATGATGTTGTTCATTTTGATTCTCTTTTGCAGAGTGGTGGCGAATTTTATGCAGCCCTGTATCTGGCACTGACAAGATATTCTGCTTCCCTCGGAAAGCTGCTGCCAAAATTTTCTGCTGTTTACAGGGAAGAATTTCATTTTACCTGTGAGGATTTTATTCTTTATGATTTTATGGATGAATATTTTGAAGAAGAGAACTGCATTTTAAATACCAGTTTTATAGAATTGATTGATACCTTAGTGCAGGCGACCTTAAATTATTACAACACGGATTTTGACACACTGCTTGCCGTAGAAGTACCGGCAATGCTAAATGGTACTTCCTCACGTTTTGCTCCTATGAAACGGTTCGGCTGCGTGACAATCTCCTATCTCCCGGAAAGAGAAGCTTCTCTTTCTATGCTGCGGGAGATATTCCGCTATACCGCAGCCTATGAGCTTCGCAATCATCTGTTTGACTATCATTTAGATGAAGATAAACTGATTACCCTTGAAAACTGGAAGGAAAAGCTGCGGTGGCACTATGTACAGTATTCTCATGTATTCGAACCGGCGTTAGATGTATTCTACTCAGCAGTGCTTTCCCGCAAGCTGCTTAGGAGTTGTTTTGAGAGAAATGTGACGGATTTGATGAGGAAGGATTCCTAAGTACTTATTTCCGTTAGAACAAAGTGGGCAAGCCCCCGTCATCTCCCCTGCCCCTCAATCTTGAGGGAGCTTGTACACTTTGTCGTGTAGTTTTTATGCCAATGCACTTAATTCAAACACTTCATCAAACTGTGCTTTTCTCTCTTCATCAAGGTGATGGCTAATCAATAATAAGGTCAAATCTTGATTTTTCAAAAGTTTCGTTTCTATAATTTTCGCATTCTGCTGGTCTAATGCAGACGTTCCCTCATCTATAAAGAGAATTTTCTTGTCATGTATCAATGCTCTTGCCACCGCAATTCTCTGCCTCTGCCCACCTGACAAATTTTTTCCATTTTCTCCCACTGAAGTATCCAGCCCTTGGGGGAACAGCTTCATATCCTCAAACAGTGCACTTTCTTTTAAGGCTTTCTTTATCTTTTCTTCTGAAAAGTCTTCCCAAAGCGTAATGTTGTTGCGGATTGTGGTATCAAACAGATATACATTTTGTTCGATATATGCAATTTTATCCGTGATTGTCTCCGGTTCGTATTCTGTTGCGTCAATATTATCGTAGAAAATCTCTCCCTCATACCCCTGTAATTGTCCTAACAAAATTTTCATAAGTGTGGTTTTTCCGCTGCCGCTTGAACCCACCAGTGCATATTTTTTCCCTTTATGGATCTGGAAATTCAAATCCTTTAATACCGTTTTTTCCCCATAGCTATATCCTACATGTTTCATGCTGATGTTCTGAGTAATATCCTCTAACTCTTTTAAGCCTTCTTTTTTCTGTCCCGACTTTCTGTATTCTCTTTCAAACTTTTCAAAATATGGCTTTGCCGCTACAATCGAATTTTTATAGCATACTGCATCCGTTAAACCATCAAATATCTTCGGCATAAAATTACTTACACCTACGATGGCACTGATTCCAAGCTTTCCATCAAGTATAAGAAATGCACAAATACCAATAATCAGTACCCGAAAGGCTGCATCACAAAAAAGCAGCCATGTATTTGATGTAACCTGTACTTTTGTATATTGGTAATCAGTTTCTGATTTCTCCTCACTGCATTCATCTGCCTGTTTTTCAAATTCATTCATAATGTGAAAATTTTTCATTACCGTAAAGCCGGACAACAAGTTTTTCATTCCACTGTAAAACACTTCCGATACCTTTGAAGTCGCATTCGCTTTTTCCGTGATTCTTTTCTCGAAAAGCACAGAAATAACCATCAAAAGTACTCCACCCATCAAAGCTACAATTACCAACACCCAGTGTATCAGAAACAAAGATACCGCTGTAATTACCACCTGAAACATACAGGTCACCAATGAAAAAAAAGAGTTCAACGCCCACATTTCAATCTGTGCCACATCATTTGAGTACCACGAGATATAATCTCCTATGGCATGCTCTTCATACTGTTGGTGACTTTTTCGCATAAGTATGTTGCTAATGTCATGACGCATATCATTATTCATGGCTTTTTGCGCTTTTCCTTTCCATACCCCACCCAGATAGTAGGTTACAACTGTTATCATCCAGATGAGCGCCTGTCCCAATAAAAGTCTCAAGACTTTCTGCTTATCTCCTGCCGTAATGGCATCTATGGTACTCATCAGCGCAAAAGAACATATCGTGGCAGACAAAACATTCAGGCATAAAAACAAACCTGCCATGAAACATTCTTTCCAACGCATACAAATATATTTTTTCATCTTTTCTCCCTCGTTTCTTTCAATTCTAGCAATTACTTAGTAATAATATTAGCATATCCTCTTTAAAAAGTTTATGACGTTTCACGAAAACTTTTTCCGACAAAAATTTTCGCAAAACGTCATAAACAATATTTTTAAAGTACGTTATAATACAACAAAAGCAAATTCAAGAGGTTATTCTTATGAAGAAAAAGATATTATCACTTATTTTGTCACTTATTTGTTTTGGATTGATTGCACTGCCT
>JAQXGQ010000037.1 GCA_029006795.1 Clostridiales bacterium
TTTTATATTACACTTGTATGCTTTATAATTCCAATTATGCTTTTGGGTGTTGCTATTGTTTTGAAGGCGGTAAATTTTTTTCAAAATAAGGAGAGACAGGAAAGTGAAGAACAACGCAAAGGAACTTTGTGATATTTGGAATAAAGTTTTATTGGATAATAGAATACAGGTATGTGGTGGTGACATAGAAGGATTAGGAGTCACGGAGGTGAATGTTCTAAAGCTAGTATACGCAAATCCAGATTACCGGATTAAGCAGTATCTTGATATCTTGCAGATTCCTAATAGTACATTCACAAATATGATAAACCGCTTAGTAAAAAGAGAACTCCTGGTAAGAAAGCTAGAGGAAAACGATTTACGGTCTTTTAAATTGGAATTGACAGAAAAAGGGAAGTCTGCAGTGGAATCTCATTTGCAGGCAGAAGAAGAAGTGTTTTTAGTATTATTAAGTAATCTCACAGAGGAGGAACAGGGAACATTTGTGAAATTGTTCGCAAAACTGGTGTCTGAATAAAAGAAAGTGGTGAGTAAAATGAAAACAGTTATTTATTATTTTAGCGGTACCGGAAACAATCTGTATATCGCAAAGCAGATAGCAGAGAATTTGCCGGAAACAGACATAAAACCAATTAGAGAATTAGAAAAGAACAAAGAAATTGAGACTTGCTATGACTGGGTTGGCTATATAGGGCCGTCCTATTTTTCCCATATTCCACCATATATGATATCATGTATGGAAGGTGTAAAATACGCAGAGCACCAGAAAATCTTTCTGGTTTGTGGCTGCGGCGGAAACCGGGGGATGGCAATTCAGGATATGAGGCAGCAGGTAAATGCAAGCGAAAAAGAGAGCAGCTTAGAATACATGGTAATACAGCCGGGAAACTATATTCTCTCTTATGGTGCTTTTCCGGATATTTACCAGAAGCTGACTTGTCTAATGGCAAAACGGAAAGTAAAGAAGATAGCCGGAGATATTCAGAAGAATCGAAGTAGGAAAAACTTAAAGCCCGGTATCTTTTACAAGGCTTCCTCAGAGGAACGCTTACAAAAAAGCATTGCGGATTTTTCTAATATCGGAAAACAGTATCGGGTAAATGATAACTGTATCGGATGTGGTATGTGTGAAAAGGTATGTCCTGTTGGAAATATTACAGTAAAAGAGGGGAAAGTGATTTTTGGGGAGCAGTGCAATCAGTGTATGGCTTGTATTCAGTGGTGCAGTCAGAGGGCAATTTATTTTGACGAGAAGGAGACGAAAAGAAAGAGATACCACAATCCGAATATAGCAGTCAATGAACTGTGCAGGTAAAACAGATTAAGGAGACAAGTGTAGAAGCGAAAAGAAGCAGGTGAAGAAAATGGAATTTAATGAAAAATTGCAACAACTCAGAAAACAGAATAATCTTACGCAGGAACAGCTTGCAGAGACAGAAAACAAGTCAAATTTGGAAAACATTTATAACTTTATTAGCTGTATCGTAGATGTAATGGCGGTTGCATTGATTTTTCTGCCGTTATATGGGCGGGAAGAGGGGGGATATATTTATGCGGTCAATCTTCTGTCATTTACGGAGCAGACAAAGATGAATATTATGATCTATTGGGGCGTTTTTATTACCATGATAGGACTTGGCGTTTTAAGGCTAGTATTGACGAAGTTTGACAAGGGAACATGGAGTGGCATTGCAACAAAATGTTCCATGATATTAGGTGCTTTAGCGGTCTGTTTCTTTGCCGCCGCAAAAGAACCTTATGCAACAACACTTCTATTTTTGTTTTTTATCATGAAAATGCTGTTATGGATGAAAACCCGTGAAACCCTTTAAAAATGGGCTCTGACACCAAACGTGTCGGAGCTTTTTTTGCATTGTGACGGTAGGTTTCTTGTTTTTTTGTGCACAAGGGCAGATACTTCAATCGTGGCCACCACAAACAACGATGGAAAGAAAGGAACTATGTTTATGGATTATGTCATGGAAACAAAAAATCTGACCAAGCAATACAAATCGGTTACGGTGGTTGATCATGTCAATCTTCATGTACCCGAAGGAAAAATTTACGGTTTGCTCGGCAGAAACGGAGCAGGGAAGACAACAGTTATGAAAATGATGTTACAGCTTGTGCATCCGACGAAGGGAACGGTTCGTCTGTTTGATACGGACTATAAAG
>JAQXGQ010000038.1 GCA_029006795.1 Clostridiales bacterium
TTTTCTACACCTGCACAATAGATACCAAGTGGATTCTGACCGCCTAAAATCTTGCTGGAATAGCTGCTGTCATTTGCCATCTCTTCCATGACTGTCTTATTGTTTACAAAGTCATCGTCATCTACAACAATTTCCTTCATAATCTCTTTGTTCGTTGTCATCTGAAGCATAATATCTTTCACAAGACTTGGATTATCTGTTCCATTTGCTGCACAAATCCATGTACCGCCCCAGAAAAAGCCCTGCGGTCCTTCGGTTGCTCCCCAGCTGCCTAAATTTGCAATACTTCCTTCATCATCTGCTGCCATACAGAAATTAATCAGCCATGCCGGCCCAAAGTAGCAGAATACTTTTCCTTCCGGATAGAAACCTTTACTCCAATCATCACTCCACAAATCATGTGTTCCTGCTTCGCCACCATCTACTAATACTTTAGAGTCATTTGCCCAGTTCATAATGTTTTCATCAATATTAATTTTTCCGTCTTCAACCCATTTAGAAGTTACATTGTTAGAATATACACGATAAGTATCATTTGCAGAAGATACCATCTTATATCCCGCATCCTTCATAGTCTTTGCTGTCTCATTAAAGGCACCCCAGTCTTTTACATACTCCTGAACTTCTGACGGTTCGTCAGTACCTAACACTTCTTTTGCAGCTTCACGGTTATAGAATAACACGCCCGGACAGCCCTGCCATGAAACGCCTTTTAATATGCCGTTAGAATCTGTTACGATATCTTTGGTGTACTGGTACTGGTCTGACAAATCAGCATCTGTGATTCCGAGGTCGGTAACAGGCATTGTGTAATCTGTATCTACATATTTTAACGCGTAGTCAGCCTCTACTAAGAACAAGTCAATCTTGTCATCCGTTGATGCTGTTTCCTGAGATAACAGCGTTGCATCCAGATTATTCTGATATGCGTTGTCATCACTTGGTGTAATGTTCCATTTTACGGTAACATCTCCAATCGTTCCTGAAGTAGCATCAATTGCGGTGTATCCCGGATAATGATCTGTGATACGAGACTTAAATTCTTCGTTCCAACAGTAGATGTTTAGTACTTTTCCTTCATCTCCGGATGTCTCTGCTGCTTCACCTGCATTTGCCGCCTCTGTTCCCTCCGCAGCTGCTGCATTGTCTGTACCTGCATTGCTACTTCCTGCATTGCTACTTCCCGTATTGCTGCTTTCTGCATTATTACCACATCCCGCTGCAACTGATGTTATCATGGCAAGCGCTAAAATAGTTGATAAAAATTTCCTCTTCATATTGTTTCCTCTCCTTTGCTTTTTGTATCTTACATAAGTTATTATAATTTTCTAATGTTTTATCTTATATAAAATTGCTTGACAAAATGTCATTTTCATGTTATATCATTCTTAACATGCAAACTTTCTTTTGTGGGAGAATATATGGATTTATCAAAAGACTGGTATCGAAGTGAATTTGTTCAACATGAAGTACTAGCCGGGCATCGTGTCATAGAAAATGAATTTACGTTTTATGATGCCATAGCAAACGGCAATCTGGAATATGTGAAAAATGACTGTAAGAATAATACCTTCACCAACCCGGAGGGAATGGGAAAACTGTCAGAAAATCAGTTACAAAATATCCGCTATCACTTTGTGGTGACGACTGCCATGATTACCCGCTACTGTGTCCATAACGGCATGGAACAGGAAAAAGCCTACGGCTTAAGTGATTTTTATATTTTAAAAATGGATGGATGCCGCACAATTGAAGAGATTTCCCAACTGCATGATGCAATGTGTCTTGATTACTGCAATCAAATGAACATTCTTCGCAACAGCCAGATACTTTCAAAACCCATTGTACTTTGTATCGACTATATATATAGTCATATTCATTACCGGATTACCATCAAAGAATTAGCAGCCTACCTAAAACTTTCAGAAAGTTATTTATCAAAACTTTTTCACAAAGAAATGGGGCTACCCTTAAGCGAGTACATTCTGAACCTTAAAATCGAAAAAGCAAAAAATTTACTGCAATATTCTGATTACAATATCGTAGATATTGCAAATTATCTGTCCTTTTCCTCTCAGAGCCACTTTATACAGGTCTTTCAGAAGAAAACAGGACTAACCCCGCATAAATACAGAACGCAGCATTTCCGAAGCAACTGGGAGCAGATTTCTCCTAATCAGATGAAATGAAAAAGGTGCCTAAAGCACCTTTTTCATTTCATTTATTCTTTTTTGCCGGAAATATTTTAATTTTTTCCACTTCCAGTCCATTTGCACCAAATGCAAGTTTCACATAATGATTTTTTCCTATTATATTTCCAATGGATATTTCTGCCGTCTTTTCCTCTCCTTTACTCCCTTGGAAACTTAATGTTGAACGATAAATATTATCTACATAGACAGAAACCGGAAGCTGCGCTAGTTCATCCAAATCCGATTTTACCGATACTTCCATCCGATACTCTCCATCAAATGCAAAAAGAATGTCAAATATCCTACTCTTTCCGGCTTTTGTCAATATCTGTTCATTGATATAAATCTCTCCAGAATTCTCCGCTGCCTGGTAATTTTTGATATCCGTCAAAGATAACTCTTCATCCTCGTCGTCATCAAATCCTTCCATTTGCAAACATTCTTCCTTTCCAATCTCGTGAAGCATTGCCGGAGAATCTAAAAGAAACTGTAATATATTTTGGGCATTTCTCTGCAAATCCCCACGGGTTATAGTTTCGTCTAGAAATTTTTCCCACACATTGTCATTTTTCATTTCTTCTGCCGCATCTGCGCAGCACATAAATATGTCATTTTGTGCTAACACCATAGGAGCACGATTTGTTTTTTCTGCATTCTCGCCTTCCCAGTTTGCCATTGCCCACCAGTCGCTCATTACAATTCCCCGGTATTTCCAGTCTCTTCTCAGAATCGTCGTACATAAATCATAATTTCCGGCAGCCCAGATGCCATTTACCGGATTATATGCTGTCATTACAGATTTAGCTTTTCCCTCTTTTACGGCAATCTCAAATCCTTTGAGATAAATTTCTCTAAGCGCTCTCTCTGAAACCACAGAATCTACTATCGTTCTGCCCTGTTCCTGATTATTTGCACAGAAATGTTTGATTGTACCTGTCACCCCGGACTCGTGCATTCCTTCTAACTGCGCCACACACATTTTTCCTGTAAGAATTGGGTCCTCTGAAAAATATTCAAAATTCCTTCCGTTTAATGGATTTCGCCGAATATTGATGCCCGGCCCAAGCAAAGTGTCAATTCTATTTTTTCTTAGTTCCAGTCCCACCATAACAAAAAGCTCTTTTACCAAATCCACATTAAAAGAACAGCCAATCGCCGCACCGTTTGGAAGAGAAAATGCCTTTGTGCCGCAGTCCATGCGGATACCGGAAGGGCCATCAGCACAGCAGGCTACCGGGATTCCAAAACCACGGAGCTCCTCTGTCACACCACCAAATGCCCCCGCTGTTCCCGGTGTCACCTTCGGACTGCACATTCCCTCCCCACGAAAAAGACATATCAGGTCATCATCCGAAAGCTGTGCTATAAATTCTTCTAAGGAAACTCTGCCTTCAAATACATCGCCTAACAGGTAACCTTTATCTCCCGTATAGGGGATTTCCTCCCGCCTTAATGTTTCCATCCGTTTTGTCGGATTTATTTTACGCAAAGGGCTCTGCTCCCACTGCAGCTCTATTGTTCCGTCTTCATTCGTCTTGCGGACAAAACGTTCAAATTTTTCCACCGGGGCAGCCGCCTCTTCTAACTGCTCTATTATCTGCTCCTCCTGCTTCCAGTATCCACAAAATTCTGCCCTTCTCACATCGTTTCCCACAAAAATTTCGTACTCTCCTGCCTCCAGCAAAAATGCAGACGGGTTTTCTGTGTTTCCTGCATCATCATAAGATGCAAAATACCACTTTGGACATTGCAGACAAAGTTCTGCACGTTCCCCCGGAGCGAGCACTTTGGTTTTTGCAAAACCTGCCAGTACTCTTTCCGGCTTTCCTAATTTTCCCTGTGGTGGACGGACATAAATCTGTACAACTTCTTTTCCGGCATAATCCCCAGTATTTTCCACCGTAACATCCACAAAAACAGCTTCCTTAGTAACATCACTGATTTTTCCTTCTATTTCAAACTGAGTATAGGACAGACCATATCCAAACGGATACTGCACTTTATCTTTTGCAAATGTTTCAAAATACCGATAGCCTACATACACATCTTCCTTATAATAGTTCTTCTGCTCTCCACCAAAATACATGGTACTTGGATAATCAGAAATATCATAAGAAATGGTATCTGTCAGTTTCCCACAAGGATTCACGTTTCCCATGAGGACATCAAAAACACCGTTTCCGCCTTCCTGTCCCCCTTGCCAGACATACATTACTGCTGCCGGCTGATACTCTTCCACCCACTTCATATCTATAATATTTCCGACATTGAGCAACACGACAGTTCTTTCACATGCCTTACTTACCTTCGCAATCATATCTTTCTCTGTTTCCGTCAAAAGATAGCTGCCGGCTTCGTTACTGTTATCCTGATCTTCTCCCGCTGTTCTTCCAATTATCACGATAGCCACATCTGCCTTCCGGGCAATTTCCACCATTTCCTCGGTCAAAGGCATTTCTTTCTGGGACCAGGGCACAGTTCCCCAACCCTTTCCCTCATCAATTGGGTTTTCTTTTATCCATTTCTCATAAATGTGGATCAGATGCTCTTCTAAGGTGATGCTCCTGCTCTGCTTCAGTGCGTCTAAGATACTAACCACATAGCTGGTATTTACCAGACCTCCTGAGCCTAGCCCACTCTTATAATAATGAAAAGCGCGTCTTCCGAACACTGCCACTTTATCCTTCTTGCGAAGCGGCAATGCGTTATTTTCATTGCGGAGAAGTACACACCCCTCCGCTGCCACCTGCCTGGCAATTTTTGCATATTTCTCTCTGCTAAATACCTGTAAGCTCATAAATCCCTTGCTCCTTCTACTCCAATTCTACCACAATTCTACAGATTTCACTTTTTATTCTGTCGATTTTCTCCCGTCCAATGGAAGCCCTCGTATTGTTCCACGAAGCTGCAAGCTCCTCTTCACAGACAATCTCTGAGATTACATAATCTCCATAGGACTTTCGATTCCGATTGTGATATCTTATATCAAATGCCTTTCCTGCAAAATTTACCTGAATACCTGCCCAGCCTTCTTCATCAAACTGGTTCTTCAACAATTTAGGTTCCAACACCAAATCGCCCACTTCCCCTTGTACTCCAAATACTTCCGTTATCATGGTAAGCATGTACCAGCTGGCTGCACCCGTCAGATAATGATACATTCCTCTCCCCTGCGCATTGAAATATTCCGGAATGCCCGGATATATCCGGCTCACCTCAAAATTCAATGCCGTATCTGCCAATGTCTGTAATGCACGGTGTCCTTCCTCCACAAACCCATTCTGATACAGGGCATTCGCATACATTACCGTCATATGAGAGAAAACGGCTCCGTTTTCTTTCTCCCCATAAGCAAAGCCAAACATTCTTCCCATGTCATACTTCTCTTCCCGGAAGTTGGTGTTCAGGCGGTATCCACCTGTCTTTTCATCATATAAGTAACGATATGCACTTTCACAGACTGCTTTCATCTGCTCCGGCCTTGCCGTTTTACTCATAATGGCAAAAACCTGACCGGTTAACATCATACGGACACCACTCTCAAAGATTCCTTCCACCGCTCTACCGTGATTGTCATAATAGCTGTTAAACCATCCTCCGCCATTTTCGTCTGAAATCCATTCCGTATCACGAATATGCTGCATCATCCATTCTGCTTTTTCCTCAAGATTTTTTGCTACATATTCTAAATCCAACTGTATTTTAGCGCCACTTATCTGATGTTTGCACTGCATCTCATATTTCTTCAAAATAGCATGCTTTTTATCAATATCCGCATAAATATATGTGTCATTGCAAAACAAAACTGCCATTTCCTCCATCAGTTCGATGTTCTGCTGTCCATACCGTCTTTTCAAAATACGGATATAGCGGGCAAGCTGTTTTAAATTTCCTGCATAGGCACAGGTAAATGCTACGCTCTCCCCTCTCTGCTCTGCCATATCTAACGCATCATTCCAGTCCGCACCACGGAGGCGGATATGGTTATGCTCTCCCACATCATAAAATGCGCAAAGATGCTGCAATATCAAATGTTCTAATACAGTACCTTTGTAAATTTCACCCTTTACATCTTTTTGCATTTTCCCATAAGCATCATCCCACTCTTCATCGACAGCAGTTCCCCGCAGAATCTGCCGATCCTTAAAATAAACTACCGGCTGATTGAGTATTTCTACATCTCCTGTCTGATCCATATACAGTTTCGTGGTTAAAAATGGCCACATACCATGATCCATCCAGACACGGGTAATATTATTTCTGTCCGCAATAAATTCTCCTTGTTTCTCTCCGATAATAGTAGCATTCGTTCCGTCAACCCGGACTCCACCATAATTATCCAAAATCATCTGACGCACCTGATTTGGGTTCATAATCAGCAATGCCAGACAATCCTGCCACAAATCTCTCCAACCTCTTCCACCCTTTCCGTAATCGTGGTGTGGTAAAAAAGAGCAACCGTAAATTCTTCTTAAAATCGGCTGAAAACTTACCCACTGCATATAGTTGTCAAATTCTGCATTTCCTGTATGGTAATGAACATTTACCTGATGTTTCCAATAGTTTTTTGTCTGCTCAAATGCCTCCCTTACTTTTTCTGCTGTATCGAGTTTTTTTATAATCTCCGATATCTCCTGCTCATTCTCCGTTGCTCCGAGTAATATTGTATATGTGACATGTTCTCCTGGTTTTAGGGAAACATCTTGAAACCGGATTCCTCCAAATGCCTCTTTTCCCTCTTCACATATGCCGCTCTCTATTCCCTCTGCAGCTTCATTTATTGCCCGAGGATTTGTATAACTTCCCCCTTCACCGATAAAGCTCTCCACCGTAGGATAAAAAGCTTCCGGCTTCTCTCCTTCTCCCGAAACCCCACATACAAAATAGGTCAAATGATTTACCTGATGTCCCCGTTCATCAAAAGATAAGGTCGGTTTCACATAAACTCCGTAATCGGTTGTCCGTATCCTGTGAAGTAAAGAAGAAACGTGTCTGTGATCTCTGATATTATCGGCACTCCGCCCATAAATCGGAATGGCCGCAACAGGAGTAATCTCCCTCTCTTCCTCCCCTGAATTATGAATGCGAACCTGCATAACTTCCACGTTAGAATCCACCGGGACAAAGGACAAAACCTCCGCATGCAGGCAATACTTTTCAGATGTTCTCTCCACCATATGCCACATGAAACCTGCCGTCAATTTGCTTTCATCCTGTTCCGGTGTAAATTTTTTAAGCTCTTGCTCTGCTGACTGTCCTACCAAAGACCAACTGCCAATTCCCTTTATATGGCACCAGAAATTCCTTCCCGAACGATTATTGTGAAGGTTTTCCGAACTTACAGGCTCCATTAAAAAAGCATTCTGATTTAATTTACTGTCCCCACCCAGGTTCGGCGTCAGGGAACTTTTTATTCCTTTTTCTCCTGCCACCGGAAAATATAAATAACTGTAATTTTCCGGCTGGGCGATTGAAAAAGTTCCATTGTTATCTAAAAATTGTATTTTATTCATCTTCCTACCTCCCCATCGTAGTACTTATTTTTCCCTATCTTATCCCATATTCCTCCTAAAAAAAATCAGATTCGTGTCAAAAACATCAAATCCATATACTATTCTATTCATTTACAGAAAAACAAAAGGACAGCTTGTATTCCCTTACTGGAGGTTGCATTTGTATATGAAACCACTATGTCAAACGCATCCTCTTCCATGTTTTGATAATACGGGTCATTTCTCACTAACTTATTCAATGCCACATCGTCTACAGTAAGACAAAATCCTGATTTTCTCTATTCCTGTAAAATCCAGCTGCCGAACGCTCCACAGTTTCCTTCGCCTGTGCCTTGTCTAATGTCTTATTCTTCTTTTTCGCAGCAAGCGCCTGTGTCACAGGTCACATCGTGCGTTCTACAAGGTCATGGGTAAGCTCCTCAAACTTCGCACGCGTCACATTCATTTCAAGGTGCTTCGCCTCACCACGCACATTTGCAATAAACGGGAGATTAATCGTTGTAGATGACGCCGTGGAAAGCGTTTTTTTCAGCTTACGCAGTATCATTGCAGATATCTCCTGGGGTGTATAAGTCTACCCGTCTATTTTTGCGTGGTATGTACTCCCCATCCCCCTCTGCATTCAAAATCACTACTGGGCTGCCATTTTCGAGCACTGCCACACAACTGTTTGTTATTCTTAAATCAATTCCGATTACTTTTCCCATGTCTGCCTCCATCACATATCTGTTTCCGCTTCACTGTAAAATGCCGGCGTTCCCCATCGTAGGAAACCCGGCATTTCTTCTTATTTATGTATTATTGTATGTTATGCTCGCTAAATTGCAAAGTCGAGGCAGTACAGCGATATTTCACGAATTGTTTAGAAACATTTTCCTTATTTTTTAGGTTTAGTGCGATAATTTTTTTATGCAAACATTCGGAACATGGTATTTGCCTCCTGCTCCTGTTTTTTCTTCTGCATAAACAGTGCATATTCCTGCAATGTCTCTTTTTTCTTCTTCTCGGAAATTGCCTTAGGGAAATCCAAATCCTCTAATCTACTCTTTGATGCCGTAACATTTAACCTCGTATTGGTGCTGTAATGATAGGCATAGTCAAGGGCATTACTCTGTGCCCCCATACTGCTTCTTCCTGAGCTCACCTTTGCAATTGCATCATCGATATCCTTCAGATTAAAGTCCTTCGTCACATCAAAATCAGCTATTCCAAGCATTGCAAGTGTGGCATCCGTTGTCTCAACACTCATGTTATTGCCACTTCCATCCGTGGCAATCTGGAATTTATCGTAAGTACCATTCAGCAGTTCTTTGGTATTATAAGTAGTCTGTGATGCAATATCCGAAATACCTTGCTTTAACTGATCAATTTCCTTCTGGATATTTGCACGATCCGAGTCTGTCACCACCGCGGTGTTCGATGCCTGCACTCCCAACTCACGAATACGCTGTAAATAATCTGCAATACCGCTCATCGCTCCGTCCGCCACTTTCAGCATATCCTTCGCCGCGCCGATATTATTCTCCCCTGCCTTGTAGCCTCGTATCTGGGCATCTTCTTTCTCAATAATAGAAAGCTCCGCTGCTCCATCTGCCGCACTCTGTATTTTCTTTCCCGATGCAAAATTACCATAATCACGATAGGAATTACTGTTAATAGCTGAAATGCTGCTCATACCTAGACCTCCCTTCCATTTCATCATCTGTCGTCATTTAAAACTTCACAATTTTTACTTTACTCTTTGGCAGGTCTTTTCCTCTGTTATATACGCCATAATATTTTGGTTCCTTAGAGAAATCATGGTTTACAACTGTCTTTGTTCCTGCCGCCGCTTTTACATTATCTACGTATATTTTGCCGGTACCCTTGTTATTTTCACCGGTAATATTTACACCCACATTAAAACCATATTTTGTGCTTGCTTTCAATGCCTGTGTTTCTCCATTCTCATTTACTGCATTAAGTGTAATTCTTCCAACTACACCTCCTACATACTCTCCTTTCGTATCCATAAGATCCAGATACGGAGTTACATTAATGATTGCACCTTTTTTCTTCAATGCTGTTTTCGGAATATAAATGTCAGCGCTTAATTTCATTTTTTTATTGCAGTCTTCTTATTCGTTCCGTAAAGCCAGACTCCATAATTATTGTTGTAGCCACATTCTTCCCCATTTTTCTCCCAATTCTGTCCGTTGAAAGAATAATTAAAGCAGAGTGCCTTATTTGTTGCTGCCTGAACATTTGCTGTTGTGAATGTTACAACTCCCAAAACTGCAATTAGCAAAAACGCTATTAGCTGTTTTCCAATTTTTTAACTCGTTCACCCATAAAGTTACCTCCTTTGTCTAACAAACGACACAAAAGTTTCTAATTTATTTTACCATTTATTGTTTATTTCGTCAATTTCAGTTGTTTTAAAACAGGGTTGTTTCATGAAGAGCATGTCACTCTTTTGTCTCGCCACAATAACGCATTTTTCATGTCTAACAGGATAAGTTGTATCATAAGCCTATGCATCTATAGATTCCTTCCATTCCTCAATCACACAGGTATGGTGCTTCTTTTCTTTTCCCTTTGAATCATAATTAATCCCAACCAAAAGAATCCTATCACTGTAGCCTGATAATGCACCTTGGTATCTTTTTTCTTTTATCTGTTTAATGGCGGTATCTGCCGACTGGTTATACTTTAACTCTACTAACATGGCTGGTCTCCACCCTGCATTTGCTCTGGGAATAAACACAAAATCAGCAAATCCTTTACCTGTTGGCAGCTCACGTATCACGTTGTAATATCCCGGGGCTGTGAAATATGCCATTGTCAGCACACAGCTTAAGGAATTCTCGTCATTGTATTTTAGAACCGATGTATAAGTGTCGTGCGCCTGTTCTATGATTTCCGCTACCTTGTCTGCTTCGCCGTCTATTGTTGCCATCAGCAGTTCGTCGCATCTTGATATTGTCTTCGAGATTTCACTCCACGAACCGGTCTTTAATGCCATCTGAAATGCTTTTGCCACTTCGTAATTCGGTATATAAGCACTCCTCCTGTCTGCATCATAACCAAGATATCCTAAGTGAATGAGTGCCGTTAATGCATCATCCTTGGAATGAATCTCTGACAAATCGTTCTGAAAAGACTCAGGATCAACCATAACCTTTCCACCTGAAAGCATTGTCATAATATCATCTTTAAGCCCCACATAATTCATGGTGATAAAAGTATTAATGGATGCAAAGGAGGATGTATTTTTCCAGTAGGAATCGAATCTTCTTTTATTCATAGCCAGGGATACCGAATTTGGATTGTACATATGAATGCCATCTATCAAATATCCATTGTACCATGCTTTTGTGGTCTCATAATCCATATCATACTTTTCACACAGATCTTTCACTTCTTCCTCTGTGAATCCATAATACTGCGTGATTGGACTGGAGGTAAGCATGGTATATTCATCAAAATTATTCAGTGCTGATTCATCTTTAATCTTCTTAATTGGCAAAATTCCCGTAATATATGCCAATGCCAAAAATGACTTCGATTCTTCTGACTTAAATATGGAATGAAGAAACTGTAAATATTTATGAACCAAATCTTTATCTTCACTGTTTCTGATGACACAGTCCCATTCATCTATGATGATGACAAATGGAATCTTTGTTCTATCATAAATTTCCTGCAGTATCAAATACAAATCCTTATCATAATCCATTGTATCTGCGTATTCCTTTTTAAAATCATCACATACACGTTCATAAATGGATTCTATCAGATCCTCCTTGTGAAAATCCCAAACTGAGGAAATATCAAGGTGAATCACATTGTATTTATTCATATACTTCCTGTAATCAGCACTGTCAGCAATCTTCGTATGTTCAAAAAGATTCGAAGAATCGCACCCTCGGCTGTAATAGGCATCTATCATTCCGGCCGCATGAGATTTACCAAAACGTCTGGCGTGGCTTAATGCGATACATTTACCATTCGTTCCCAGAATTCCATTTAAGTATTCTAAAAGTCCTGTCTTATCTACATAAATTTTACTATTTTTGTCGCTTGTAAAACTTTCATGATTCGGATTAAAATACACGCCCATGTCTGTTACCTCCGTCTCTACAGAAAAATCCGCCATACTAATGCGTGATTACCATTAGTATAGCGGATTTTTGACTGATTTACAACTTTTGCTACTGCCTTATCGCCAACAAGAACAGGATAATCCTATTTAGTTTCGCCGTTGTTTTTACCTAATTTATTGTATGATATGCATATGATGATGCCCGGCATAGCCGGGCGTCACGCGTTGCGCTCTCAAAAACAAAAAGAGAGACAGTGGTTTCCGTGCAAGTGCAGAGCTTAGCTGCCCGGCACAGCCGGTCAGCACACGGCTGTCGCCGAATGAAATCAAAAAGAGAGTTGCTACTTTATACGCGGATTGAGGCGCCCGGCATAGCCGGGCGTCACGCGTTGCGCTCTCAAAAACGAAAAGAGAGACAGTGGTTTCCGTGCAAGCACGAACCACTGTCTCTCTTTTCGTTTTCTCAATCCGCTTAATCGCGATTATTTTAAAGTAACTTTAGCGCCTTCTGCCTCAAGTTTAGCTTTGATGTCATCAGCGGTAGCTTTGTCAGCTGCCTCTTTTAAGATCTTAGGAGCTCCGTCTACTAAGTCTTTAGCTTCTTTTAAGCCTAAGCCTGTAGCTTCACGAACAACTTTGATAACTTTAACTTTGTTTGGTCCAACTTCTGTTAACTCTACGTCAAACTCAGTTTTCTCTTCAGCTGCTGCTCCATCGCCAGCACCTGCTGCTGCAACTACAACACCTGCTGCTGCAGATACACCAAATTCTTCTTCACAAGCTTTTACTAATTCATTTAACTCTAATACGCTTAACTCTTTGATAGCTTCAATAAATTCTGCTGTTGTTAATTTTGCCATTATTATTTTCCTCCATTTTAAATTTTATTCTCTGTATTGGTTTTCACCAAAGTTTACGTTTGTTCCTGTTTCACAGGTATCGAATTACTCAGCTGGTGTTTCAGCCGGTGCTTCTGTTGCTGCTTCTTCTGCTGCAGGAGCTGCCTCTTCAGCCGGTGCTGCTACTGCTGCGTCTGCTGCGCCGCCTTTCTCTGCGATCTGGTTAAGAACACGAGCAAGGTTGGTAACAGGAGACTGTAAGCTGCCAAGTAATTTGGAAAGAAGCTCTTCTCTTGACGGTACGGCTGCGATTGCTTTCATACCTGCCTCATCATAGAATGTTCCTTCTACGATACCGGCTTTAATCTCAAGTGCCGGAGCATTTTTCGCAAATTTAGATAAAACTCTTGCCGGAGCTGTCGCATCTGTTGTAGAGATAGCGAAAGCGTTTGGTCCTTCAAGAACATCTTTTAAAGCTGCGAAGTCTGTACCTTCTACTGCACGGCTTACTAATGTGTTCTTATATACTTTATAAGTAACACCAGCTTCTCTTAATGCTTTACGCAACTCAGTATCTTCAGCTACGGTAAGTCCACGGTAATTTACTACTACTACAGACTGTGCATCTTTGATGTTATCAGAAATTTCCTGTACGATCGGCTGTTTCAGTTCTACTTTTGCCACGATTGTGTACCTCCTTTTATTATTCTTGGCAATGGACTTTAGCCACTGCATATACTGCATAAAAGACTTTGAGGTTATTACTCGAGCAGGGGAACGCTTTTTCTCCGCTGCTCGCTGCGCGACCCGTGCGCCATTTTAATGGCCTATTTCCTTTGCACAGATCTGTGCATAAAAAAACTTCCTGCAAAGACAGGAAGTCGCATAAAATCATACTTAAAGATGATATGTTCCCTCGGTAGGTCTTACGTTTACGCCTTATGGCACCTACTGTCTTCGGCAATATTTGTATCAGCACTGCTATCTAAGCAATGCTGATACATTATATCATTATATATTTTGCTTGTCAACAATATTTTGCTGCAAGTTTAAAATGACATCGGATTACTGAGCGATTTTGGTTACGTTTAACTTCACACCAGGTCCCATTGTAGATGTAAGAGTTGCACTCTTAATATACTGTCCTTTTAAGCTTGAAGGTTTCGCTTTGTTGATAGCACCCATAAGAGTCTGGAAGTTGTCGCTTAACTGTTCTTCTGTGAAAGAAGCTTTTCCCACTGGCACATGAATAATGTTTGTTTTATCCAATCTGTACTCAATCTTACCAGCTTTGATGTCGTTAACAGCTTTTGTAACATCCATGGTAACTGTTCCGGCTTTTGGGTTTGGCATTAAGCCTTTTGGTCCAAGTACACGTCCTAAACGACCAACAACACCCATCATATCAGGTGTAGCAACAACAACATCAAAATCTAACCATCCTTCGTTCTGGATTTTCGGAATTAATTCCTCTCCACCAACGAAGTCAGCGCCTGCTGCCTGTGCTTCATCTAATTTTGTTCCTTTTGCGAATACTAAAACTTTTACAGTTTTACCTGTTCCGTGTGGTAATACAACCGCACCACGAATCTGCTGTTCTGCATGACGACCATCGCAACCTGTTCTGATATGAAGTTCGATTGTCTCATCAAATTTCGCTGTTGCGTTTTTCTTTACTAAGCCGATTGCCTCAGCAACATCGTACTGAGCAGCCTTGTCGAAACTCTTTACAGCGTCCTGATATTTCTTTCCTCTTTTCATTTATAAAACCTCCTGGTGGTATTATCGGGAGAGGTCCCTCCCACTTACTGTTACACTTTGACTTTAATCAGAAGTCTGGTTTTTCCAAACTTCTATCGTTTTGCAGCTTGCTGCAATGCGATTTACTCTTCTACAGTTACACCCATACTTCTTGCAGTACCTGCGATCATGCTCATAGCTGCCTCTAAAGATGCTGCATTTAAGTCTGGCATTTTTAACTCTGCGATTTCCTGTAATTTTGCTTTGGAAATAGTAGCAACTTTTGTCTTGTTCGGTGTAGCGGAACCTGATTTGATGTTGCAGGCTTTTTTAATTAATACAGGAGCAGGTGGTGTTTTGGTTACGAAGCTGAAGCTTCTGTCTGCGTATACTGTAATTACTACAGGGATGATTAAGTCGCCCTGATCGGCTGTTCTGGCATTAAACTGTTTTGTAAATTCAACAATGTTTACACCATGCTGTCCAAGAGCAGGTCCAACTGGAGGAGCTGGTGTAGCCTTGCCAGCAGGAATCTGCAATTTGATATATCCTTCTACTTTCTTTGCCATTGGAATTGCCTCCTTAATTCATTTTTCAAACTTGTTCTTCAAGTTTTGCTTAATTGCTAAGCTTTACATCTGCGAAACTTATTTCTACCGGTGTCTCGCGACCGAAAAGTTCTACATTGATGGTCACGCTCTGTTTGCCGTGGTTCATCGCCTGAATCACACCGATGGTATCTTTCCAGACACCTCCGGTTACCACTACGGTATCACCCTCGGCAAAGTCTACCTCAATGTTTTCTGTCTTGATTCCTAACGGTTTCATTTCCATATCGGTAAGTGGTACCGGCTTACTTCCCGGACCAACAAATCCGGTGACACCACGGGTATTTCTAACCACATACCATGTGTCGTCGTTCATAATCATATTGATTAGCACGTATCCCGGAAACATTTTCTTCGATACGGATTTTTTCGCGCCATTTTTCATCTCGACAACATCCTGCATCGGTACGCGGACCTCTAAAATCTGATCCTCTAAGTGCCGGTTCTCAATCGTCTTGTCAATGTTCGCTTTTACCTTATTCTCATATCCTGAGTAGGTATGAACAACATACCAGTGTGCCTCTGCCATAAATCACTTTGCCTCCATTAAAAACTTAAACCAACAAGGAAATCGACGCCATACTGAATGATATAATCCATAAGCGCGATAATAAGACCCAATACAACAGATACCGCAACAACTGCCGTGGTCTGTCTTACAAGTGATTGTTTGTCCGGCCAAATAATTTTCTTAAATTCAGCCGAAAGACCGGTGAACCAGCTCTGTTTTGGAGCCTTTTCTAATTTCTCGGTTTCTCCCATATTCTCACTCCTTTGCCACTCAGCCTATTTGGTCTCTTTGTGTAATGTGTGTGTCTTACAAAATCTGCAATACTTTTTGGTTTCCATTCTGTCTGGATGAGCTTTTTTGTCTTTTGTCAGATTGTAATTACGATTTTTACATTCTGTACATGCCAATGTTATTTTTGTGCGCACAACTTCCACCTCCATTAAAATTCTTTGTGCTTTTTCACGCCCTGCACCATTATGGCACACTTTTTAAGAAACAGCGACAGCTTCTTAAAAAAAGGCATAAAAAAAAGACCTACTTCCATCGCTAGTCTAATATAGCATAATCAGATAACTTCGTCAACAACTTTTTTATTCGTAGATTTCCGCCGTTAGATTTCCGCCTGCACTTCTGTACAAAGCACATGCGGATGAACAGAAAAAAATAACTATTCATCCGCACATCCCTCAAACATGTTCTACCCACAGTTTACTTTTTAACGTGTTTTTATGGTCTTCGCTTTTGACCATGTCGAATATAGTGTCTGTTTCTTTCCATTATAAGTAACAGTCTTATAGGTTCTGACCTTTACAAAATAAGTGGTGTCACTCTTTAGACCGGTGATTTTATTCTTTGTCTTATCCTTTCCCTTGATGGTCACCGTCTCTGTATTCTGTGGTTTGAAGCCTTTTCCTGTACTGTAAACAATTTCATATCCGGTGATGTCCTCTCCCTTCTGGGTGGTAATCCAGACTGCCTTTTTGAGCGGCTTAGTATTTTTTACCGTTACACCTTTCGGCTGAATGGTATAGGTAAGATTTTTCGTGCCGCTGTAGTCGCCCTTGAATTTTACCGTCACCTGATACATTCCGCTCTTTTTGGGTGTGCCTTTATAAGTAACCGTATAATATTTAGAAGAAATGGCTTTTCCTTTGCTGTTTTTCACCACTGCCTGCGGTTTCTTGGTTTTTCCGTTGTATGTAACGGTATCCTTCGAAAGTGAAACAAGGGATGCCTTATATATTGTGGTGGTTTTCGTTTTACCACACTTACTGCAGGTACTCGTCTTTTTTCCGTTGGTAGTTAAGGTTGCTTTTTGGGTCACCTGCGCAGTGCCATAAGAATGACTGCAGGTACCCTCGTCCACATCCGTGGAGAAAAAGCTCACATTATAAGAAGCCTTCTGGCTTAACCCGGAAACCTCCACCGTAAACTGATCCCCCGGCTGATAAGAAATGCTATCCGGGCGGAAAATAATACACCCTTTTTGTCCGTAGTTGCTGTTTTCTACATTAAAATAGCCATCCGCTGAACTTTTGGAAAATGTCCATTTTTTATTATCGCTTTTTCTGGTGAGAGTCACCTTCACATTGGCGCCGTCCACATTACTTCCCATGCTGATGCTCCACGGATAGGTGTTTCCGAAGTATTCTACCGGCATATTCTGTGCCGGCCATGCCACACCATAGTATCCGGTTTCTCCATACCAATTATCAAACGCATACATTGCCGCATAAGTGCCGTTTGAGCTATACACCCAGCCAAACCCTGTTTTTTCCATTGCGGGATTTAAAATCCAGCGACGGTGCCCTACCCTGTCAATATTGCTGCTGTCCCCGTCATTCATCCACGCTTTTGCAAGATGATAACCAAGCCCTGTTTTCCAACTAGTCCAGGAAAGGTTGCTGCTGCCAGCCCCCGCTTTACCCAACTCATAAAGGCTGTCGCCCATTCCTGACGGCTGTACGGGGTAATGGGATAAAGTACTGTTTGCAGAATTTACCAATGCCGCCGCCTGGGCTTTCTTGGTATAGGTGCTGTCTAATGCCACCCCATCAATTCCTGCAATATATCGGATGGCATTCATGGTATTTAACGCCGACTGCAGGCTATCATCACTGACCGTTCCTGCCTTGTAGGGCGAAGTATTCGATGCCGCTGTGCCGTAGGAAGTCTCCTCATAAATATCCACTTTATTCTTTTTTAAATAATCCCGAATTTCCTTCTGGGTGTGATAATTGACATTGATGCCCTGGCTCTCTGACGCATAGCAAAGATTGCTCCCTAGTCCAAGAAACAACAACAGCGCAAACAGAGAAAACTTTTTCATAAATCCTTTCATTGCCCAAACTCCTCCTTTTCTCGCAACATTCATATTCTTAGTATAACACTGTCCTATTTTTATCTCAATGCGCTCCTTAAATATTTCTCTCCATACAAAACAAAGGATTGGAAAACCAAAAGAAAAATACTATAATAAGGATGATTATCATTACAAACAAAGGAGCCTCACATGCACATACTAATGTATCGCTGGAAAGCCTATAATTACCGTGATATTGAACAGACCTTTCTTGCTCTGGGACATACGGTCGATAATATTGAGCAGGAGCTTTTATGCTACGATGTCAGCCCTGAATTTGAACAGACCATAGAAAATCTGATTAAAAAAAATCATTATGACATGGTATTTACGGTAAATTATTTTGCGCTGATTTCTAATGTTTGTCAGAGACAGCAGATAAAATATATGTCATGGACCTGTGACAACCCATTAATCAGCATGTACCACGAATCGGTATTTCACCCCTGCAATTACATTTTTACCTTTGACAAAACCAACTATCTGGAATTTAAAAGTATGGGAGTAGAACATATCTGGTATCTGCCCTTAGCCGTGGATGTAAACCGACTAGATATGGTCATTGAACATGCTGATGATATGGCAAAATATCAGGGGGATGTTGCCTTTGTGGGAAGTCTTTACGAGCGCAATTCCTATGATAAATTGAAGCACCGTCTGCCGGAATATCTGAGGGGCTATTTTGATGCGGTGATGGAGGCCCAGTTAAATGTCAGCGGCGCTAACATTGTGGAGCCGATGCTGACAGTCGATATTCTCGAACAGTTGCAGCAATATTTTAAGTTAGAAAAATCAGAAGGTTCTTTTTCGGATTTAGGGCTGATTTTTCAGACCACTGTATTGGGCTTTAAGATTGCAGAGATACAGAGACGCCGGGCATTAATAGAACTGTCAAAACACTTTAACGTCAACGTATATAGTAACAGTAACGTAAGTGATTTGGTACGGGTGCAGTACTGTGGCTCTGTGGACTACTGGAGTGAAATGCCAAAGGTATTTCATGCCTCTAAAATTAACTTAAACTTTACCATTCCTAATATCAAAAGCGGCATTCCCCTGCGCATCTGGGATGTATTAGGTTCGGGTGGATTTTTGCTGACAAACTACCAGGCAGAAATCCCTTATTATTTTAAAGAAGGGGAAGACTTAGTCTGCTTTGACGGCATTGATGATATGCGGGAGAAAATTGCCTATTATCTCGCCCACGAAGAAGAGCGGAAACAGATTGCCCAAAACGGCTATGAAAAGGTAAAAAAACATCACAGTTATATCGATAGAATCCATACCATGCTTAAAATAGTAAACGGGGATGTCATTTAAGGCATCCCCATTTTGATACAAAAATATACATTATTCATTTCTCACAAATAGATTTAACAGAAACGGTCTAACATCATTCCAGAATAAATGGAAGTAATGTATGGTGTTGCAAAATTATGAATCGGATTCTTATAAGCAATCAATATCTTACTCACATAATTCATCGGATCAATGGAGGCTTTCTCTGCCGTTTCGCTTAAATCTTCTTTAAACTCATTAAGTAAAGAAAAACAATCTTTCGCATCCGATGACGTTACTGCGTCAGCCAAAAGACTATGGTCGACCTCTATTTTTCCATCCTGTTTTACCTCTAGTCCAATGGATTCTAGCTCATTACGATATGGTCTGGTAATATTTACCATATCACGAAGCAATTTATTAGATTCCTGGGAACCAGAATAATTATATCCTAACTGTATCATATTATTATATACATTTACCAGAGATTGAACATTATCCGCAACCGCATCCGCATTGGTCTTAAACCCAATCTGCGCCGCCTGATTTTCCGCACTCGGTTTTTTTAAGGTAAGTTCAAAATCGTTATTTACCGTAAAGGTATTAGAGAGGGACGAATGCTCCGTTCCGTTTAATGTGAACGAAGAATTCTGTGCCATTTTTTCTACCTTATTCATTCCCAGCGTTTTCATTGCCCTCATAGAACCGCTGTCCGGCGTGGGTAAGATTTCAAACAGATATTGTTCACCGTCTCCTAAACCAGTCTGCTTCGATTCGATACGGATGGCAGTTTTTCCTTCCGCATTTTCTGCCAGCTCCGCCTTCAGCCCGATACCTGAAGAATTAATAAGGCGAATCAATTTTTGCTGAACATCCCGGTTTGTATCTTTTTCTCCCACAGAATACTGAAATTCATAAGAACTAAACTCTGTATTAAGGTCAAAGCTGTAAATACCCGGTTTGATATCGGATTTGTCCCCGGAGAGATACTCTCCCTGATTCACCTGAGGTGTCGCAAGCTGCATCACCCTTACATCAAAACGGATAGAATCATCCACGTCCTCATTGGTGCCAATGTACTCCGCACCGACACTTTCTTCGTCAGAAGACTGGGCAATCTTTCGAAAGAACGCACTTTCCCCGCTATCACCATTATCCGAGAGAGCCGCTATCACATTTTGAATGGAACGGGTATGCTCTTTGATATCAATCGCAAACTTCTTAACTTCTCCGTTATCCTTGATTTTGTAGAGAGGGGCGTCTTTATTTGTTTTTACGATATTATTATAGACGGCACGAAGCTGGCTTTTCTTATGTGTGTCGTAGCGTGAAGATGCCATGCTTGCATAGGTGCTCAGATAGTAGCTGTAAGCACTGTCGATTGCTGCCACAAAACCCCCTCCTTTCTTCCATGAAAACAAATACAACCTTGTATATGCGGGGCTAAAAGCAATTATTTTCATATAAATACAGGTATTCTTAATCTTTATTTCGGAAGAATGTAAAAAAATATTATAGAAAAAAAGAAAAATATAGAAATTATGAAATAAAGTATTTCTTTTTATAAACTTCTATAAGTAGCATTCTACTAAATATTCCGCTCTGCTTTTCCACATATGATTCGCTTTTGCCGCCTGATATCCACAATCCGCCATCTCCTGTGTGGATTCCATGTGGCCAAAAAGTTCAAACACCCGCTCCGGCAATGTACCTAATTCTTTCAGAGAAAACATCACCAGTTCTTTTCCATCCGTAAATTCCCGGCGTAAATAAGTAGAATCGTCCGTCACCACAGCACTCCGTGCCAACATTCCATTGAAAATCCGGTCATGTGCCCCGGCTTTAAACCAGGTCATGGTATTTAAGACAATCTTGCTGTCATTCATCAGCGGCAATATCTGCGGTGCTAACACTTTTCCCCGATAATCAAGATAAGGATTATCGCTCCATTCACACTGATCCCATCCCGTACCATATGCTGTCACCCGGATACCGCTTTCCACTAAGAGCCGCACTGCCTGTTCCCGAAAAAATGATGTGGCATAAGAATCTAAGAACCGCATTTTCACAATAATCTGCTGTATTCTCTGCTCTGAAATATCATTTCGGATACTGCGCAGATACTCTTCTATGGCAACTTCTGTCGTTTTTTCCGGATGATGCACCAGTTCATCTAATACGTTCTGTGCCAATGCTTCTCCGTCCACTTCCGGTATTGACGTAAAGTCCGGTATCATTTTAGCCACGGTATAGATAGGAAGCGCCCCGGCATATAGTACATCAATCCCCCTCTCCTGGAGCGGCTTATGTTTACACCAAAGCTCCACTCCAGCATGGGGCAGGAAATCTGTCTGCCTGATGTTTTTTAAAAATCTGCGGATATATTTCACATGATTGCGGTCAGTGCACAGAACAATAGAGGTTTCCGGTGCATTGCGCAGGGGCTTTTCATAGTGAAAAGGATGATCCATCAAAATATTAAGATAGGGTATTCCATATGTCTCCCAGAGATTACGCCCGTCCGGTAAATCCAGATTGTAGCCTAAATTATTGAAGGTGACAACCGCAAAGCTGTCCGATAAATCCGGCTGACTTTCTGTCTCCCCGCTCTGCACCTCTGCCCGGCTACTTAGCAATTCAAGCAGTGTTTGTTTGCTCTGCTGCTGCACCCCGGCATCATAGACAAAAGAGCCATAGCCCATATTTTCAAATGCTTTTTTTAATTCTTCTGTAAATAAATCCAGGGTGTCATAAACACCGATAAAATAGATGATTGTTTTTAACATTATGTTCGCCTTGTCAGCCAAAATACTTCGCTGCCTTTTCCCGAAACTCTTCCATTAGAGGATAGTACTTCGTGGTAATTGCTGTAAAATATCTGCCTGCTAATTCTCCATCGTAATCATGTGCAAGATTATTTCTCGCTTTCAATAATTCCATCCACATGTCATCCTCAATCAGTCCAACACTGTGTGCCATCCTAAGCGTCTCTCTCGGAGAGCCTGTCGCATATTCTAACGCTCCATGAAATTCTGTAATAATATCCTTCATTACTTTCCAAGACAAATCAAACGACAAATTAAACATCTGTACCGTACCACTGAGAATAAATTTGTCTTCTGGGTTCTTCCCCTTTGCGTCTTTTAGATTATTTAGGCTTTTACAAAAGCTGCGATACCGATTAGTAGATTTTCTTTCCATACTTGTCCATATCCTCTTTCAAATACTGATTCCGGCATGAATCATACTCAAATAAATCAATCTTTTTTAGTGTCATAATCTTATCAACCTGCTCCTGTAATTGTTCCATATCTACCGAACCATATACAACAAAATCCACATCACTATACTTTGTAGCAGTTCCTTTCGCATAGGAGCCAAAAAGCGATAGATGCTCAACATTATTTTTTTTACAGATTGTAGTGACCTGTTCAATAATGTCTTCAATCGTCATACCTATCTTCTCCATTCTAAGCTCAATTACTTTTCTTCACCATACATTCTTTGCGGTAGAAACAAATTCCATATTTCAAAAACTTTCGATAACCATCCTTGTACAAAGCTGCCTCATAGTTCTGTTCCTCAATTTGTTTTAATGCAACCTCACAGCCCTCTTCCATTTTTTCAAAATCCTTCACAATTTTTATTTCCATGATAATTGCCATCCCACGCACCGACGGTGTTCTCATAATAATATCCGGTCTTCCGTTTTCACTCTCCCTGTTAGACAGTGTAATGTAGCCCGGACAGCCCTTTAACAATCCAATCAGGAAACCGTGATAATAGCTTTCTGCATAGTCAAAAAAACTAATGGTTTCTACTAACTGTTCAGAGACAATATCGGAAAATGCCTCACTATCTCCCTCGTTTACAGCTCTGTAAAGTGCACTCAAATCCGTGTTCCCTATTCTCCCGTCAAACCATTCTAAAATCGTGTGACGGTAAATGTAGCGTACTTCCGCATTGGGGATAGTGAGTGCAAGATAAATTGTGTCCCCTTCAAACCGTTCTGAAACTTTCTTTAAATAACCTGTAAAAAATAAAAAGTTCCAAAGATTTTCCTGTGTCTTGTGGATATCCGCATAAGTAATATCTTCATGGATTGGTTTTTCGATCGTTTTTCCCTCAATTAAATCTTCTATTTCCTGACGCATTGCCTGGTCTGCCTGCTCTATTAATTCCCGTACAATGCTGTTTGAAGATGTATTAGACCAGTAGGGCTTGGGGAAAGCATCTGCATTTACATACGCAGCTTTCACATAATTAATAACACTCCACGGATTATACACCTCTGTATTTCCGAACAAATATCCATCATACCAT
>JAQXGQ010000039.1 GCA_029006795.1 Clostridiales bacterium
TGGTATCCATTTAAAAGAGTGCGTACTCAAATTAGCAAAACTCTGGAACTTAGAAGAAGACTTTACGGCATGGTTAAATAAAGCCTGTGTGTTTACTTCTACGTTAGTTGACCGTATTGTAACCGGTTATCCGAGAGATGAGGCAGAGGAACTTTGCAAGGAGTTCGGATATCAGGACAACCTGATTGTAACAGGTGAGCCGTTTGCACTCTGGGTAATTGAAAGTGAGAAAGACTTAAGTGAGGAGTTCCCGCTTCCGGCAGCCGGACTTCCGGTTATCTTTACTGACAATCAGAAACCATACAAACAGAGAAAAGTACGCATCTTAAACGGTGCACATACTTCTTTTGTTTTAGCTTCTTATCTCTGTGGAAATGACATCGTGTTAGAGTCTATGCAGGATGAAATGATTTTGAAATTCATCAAGGCAACGATTTTTGATGAAGTAATTCCTACTTTGACTTTACCAAAACAGGATTTATTAGATTTTGCAGAGGCTGTTATTACCAGATTTAACAACCCATATGTAAAACATGCTTTATTATCTATCTCCTTAAATTCTGTTTCTAAATGGAGAGCAAGATGTATGCCGAGTTTCCTTGAGTATATCAATAACGAGGGAAAACTTCCGACACACCTTACCTTCTCTTTAGCAGCACTTATGGCATTCTACACCGGTTCTGAAATTCGTGACAAGGCATTGATTGGTCACAGAGACGGTGCAGAGTATCAGATTTTAGATGATGCGGCAGTACTAGAGTTTTTTGCTGCAAACAGCGGAAAGGAGCCTGCTGAATATACACATGCAGTTCTTTCTAATGAGGCATTCTGGGGACAGGATTTAAGTAAACTTGCCGGAGTAGAAGAGGCGGTAACTTCTTATATTACAGAAATTCGTGCACTTGGCATGAGAAAAGCAATGGAGAAAATTTTCGCATAAAAAGGAGCGAATAATATGAAAGATTTTATTAAAATCCATGAAAATGATAACGTCATTGTGGCGTTAAAAGAACTTTCCGGAGGCGAGGCAGTAACGGTTGCGGGAAAAACCGTAACCGCTGCCGAAACAATTCCGGCAGGACATAAGATGGCAATTACAGACATTCCGCAGGGCGGCGATGTAGTAAAATACGGTTTCCGCATCGGAAATGCCAAAGAGGACATTAAGACAGGGCACTGGGTACATACACATAATGTAAAAACAGCATTAGGTGATTTGTTAGAGTATACTTACGAACCGGTAGAAACAGAGAAAAAGCAGACCGAAGACCGTACTTTCATGGGCTTTAATCGTCCGGACGGAAAGGTCGGTGTCCGCAATGAAATCTGGATTATCCCAACGGTGGGCTGTGTCAACAATATTGCAACGGCTATGGCAAAAGCTGCCAATGCCAAAGTTCACGGTACGGTGGAAGAAGTCATTGCTTTCCCACATCCTTACGGATGTTCCCAGATGTGGGATGACCAGGAGCATACAAGAACCATTTTGGCAGATTTAGTAAATCATCCCAATGCAGGCGGTGTGCTTGTCTTAGGACTCGGCTGTGAGAACAGCAATATTGATGAATTAAAGAAATACATCGGCAGTTATGACGAAAACCGTGTTAAATTCTTAGTTTGCCAGGAACATGAAGATGAGATGGAAGCAGGAGACAAACTTCTTTCTGAATTAATTGATTATGCAGCCGGATTTGAAAGAGAGCCTATCAGTGCTTCTAAACTAATCATCGGTATGAAATGCGGCGGCAGCGATGGATTTTCCGGTATTACCGCAAATCCATTGGTCGGAAAGTTTTCCGATATCTTAATCAGCAAGGGTGGAACTACGATTTTGACAGAGGTTCCTGAAATGTTCGGCGCAGAAACCTTATTGATGAATCGTTGCGAAAACAAAGAATTATTTGATAAGACAGTAAATCTGATTAATGATTTCAAGAAATATTTTCAGGATAATCATCAGACGATTTATGAAAATCCGTCACCGGGAAATAAAAAGGGTGGCATCACAACCTTAGAGGATAAATCCTTAGGATGTACCCAGAAATCCGGCAGTGCTGCGGTAAAAGGTGTGCAGTGAAGAGGCAGGTTTCCATGATATGGCAATCTTTAAACAAGGTGTTACCTTGTAAAATTATTTCAAAGATGTGCTAAAATTAAAAAAGTATGTGCACTGGATTTTTCACATTTTGAAAAATCTGCAAATAGAGACAAGAAAAGGAGAGTAAAAAATGGCAATTTTAGACAATTTCTCATTAGAGGGAAAAATCGCACTTGTAACAGGAGCTTCTTACGGTATTGGTTTTGCAATTGCATCTGCATACGCTGAGGCAGGAGCAACCATCATTTTTAACGATATCAAACAGGAGTTAGTAGACAAAGGACTTGCTGTATACGAAGAGAAAGGTATCAAAGCACATGGCTATGTATGTGATGTTACCAATGAAGAGCAGGTAAATGAATTGGTGAAAAAAGTTGAGGCAGAGGTTGGTGTGATTGATATCTTAGTAAACAATGCAGGTATCATCAAACGTATCCCAATGTGTGATATGACTGCTGCTGAGTTCCGCCAGGTTATCGATGTTGACTTAAATGCACCGTTCATCGTATCAAAAGCAGTAATCCCAAGCATGATTAAAAAAGGTCACGGAAAAATCATTAATATCTGTTCTATGATGAGTGAACTTGGACGTGAGACTGTATCTGCATATGCTGCTGCAAAGGGTGGTTTGAAAATGCTTACCAAAAACATTGCATCTGAGTATGGTGAGTTCAATATCCAGTGTAACGGTATCGGACCTGGTTATATCGCAACACCTCAGACAGCGCCGCTGCGTGAGATTCAGCCGGATGGTTCTAGACATCCATTCGACCAGTTCATCATTGCAAAAACACCGGCTGCAAGATGGGGAAATGCAGAAGATTTACAGGGACCGGCTGTGTTCTTAGCATCTGATGCTTCTAACTTCGTAAACGGTCATGTTGTTTATGTAGATGGTGGTATCTTAGCTTATATTGGTAAACAGCCACAGTAAATTAGATTGAGTTGCTAAAAAGAGGCGTATCAAGTAAATTGATAGTCTCTTTTTTGATGCAACCAGTTCCTGGTCATTTTATTTGTTTTCTATTACGCCATACAAATGTCCATTAAATTCGTGAAACAGGCTTTCTTCCTGTTTTTTCATAAATATCGTCACATCACATTCTCCAAAGCAGAACTCAAAGTGTACAGAACCCACATAAGCATCAATAATATGAAACTTCACATACAAAGTATCTTCAGAAAACCAAATGCCACTGGCAGCATACTTCTGATGATAAATGGGAAAATCTCCGGTAACTAAATGTCCGAAACCAAAGGACAGGGAATAAGATTTTCCGTGCAAAGTGAAATGCAGCATGCCGCAGGGCGTTTGCGGCGTGGTATTATTTGGAGTATCTGAAACCAAAGGCTTATCGTAAAAATCGAAAGAAAATTCCGAAAATCCGAAGTCATTTTCTTCGCAGAGATAGCAAACTTGTTGTACTTTTTTGGTAAGCGGAGAAGTAACAGTGCCGGATAACGGTGCAATTTCTAGATTTTCTAATGTAGTTAAAAGCTCACAATGGCTTTTTTTATCCTCCGGCAATGGTTCTTTACGGATAAAAGGCAAAATCTCGTCATACAGAGCATCATAAATCAGCTGATTTCCCCCGCCAATTCCCTGTGTATCGGCAGTGGTGACACAAATCAAATTGTAGTCAGGCAAAAAGATGATAAGCTGACCACCCATGCCGTAGCAGACATAGCCGCCTTTTTCGTTGCGCCAGAATTGATATCCATATCCGCAGCCTTCACTGCGGCAGGGAGCTGTCACTAAAGTATCTGCTAAGTGGGAGGTTGCCTCTCTTATATAAGAGGGAGAGAGCAGTTGCTTTCCGTCTACCATACCCTCATGGGCAATCAGATATCCGAATCTTAACAATTGATATTCATATTCTCTTTAAACAT
Organism: Clostridiales bacterium; assembly: GCA_029006795.1. GTDB lineage: Bacteria > Bacillota > Clostridia > Lachnospirales > Lachnospiraceae > Roseburia. The sequence continues at coordinate 3,989 of JAQXGQ010000039.1, forward strand.
ATGGGAAAAATAGCTTTCCGATATGTTAAATTCATCCGAAATTTTGTTTAGACAAAGAGAGGGGTCTTTGTAGTTTTTGCGGATGTAGTCAACAATATTGTCAATCAGATTGTTCTTTTCTGTTTTGGCCTGGAATAAATCACATAATTTTAAAGCAATATCCTCACAGTAACGAAATGTAAGCTCTTCTTTAGAAAGCATCACATCAATTTCCTGCAAATCCGCATTGTCGTCTGGTACATTAGTGATGGCAAAACGGGCCTTTAATAACGTGTTGCGAATATCGGAGAGCAAAAACTTCAGCAGTTGGAACGGAAGCGAACGCTCCTCGATATTTTCCTGATGGATTAACTGGAATAATTCCATTACCTGGGGTTTGTTCGAGGTAGTAATAAATTGAATCAGCTTGGAAGAAAACTCTACCGGATTATTGATGCGAAAAACTGCCATGTTGCCGCTGCCCATTTTGATAGACTGCCGGAGCACAAAATCGAAGAAATTATTATGAAAAATGTCACTGTGACCTATGCCGAGAATCCCAAGTGTGATGTTCCGGCAATGTCGGAAGGTGTGGAAGCCTGCAGTAAAAAAGGTATTTTTGCGAACAATGTCAAGAAGCTGGTGTT
>JAQXGQ010000040.1 GCA_029006795.1 Clostridiales bacterium
GAAAATTATGGGAGTTAGAATATCTGTGCAGAAAAAAGGCCATGAAGGGGATTACAGATAAACAACTGGGGAAGAGAAAATTATTTTTAAATGTAGATCCTTATATTATCAATGATAAAAGATTTCAATGCGGAATGACGCAGAAGTATCTGGATATTGATAATTTTAAGGCATATAATGATGCCTACGGGTTTGAAAATGGAGATTTGATGATTCAGGCAGTTGCGGACAGCATGAAGATTTCCTGCCGGAAAGGGGAGTTTTTAGGTCATATTGGAGGGGATGATTTTTCAAAGAAAATTGCGAAAGTAAAGAAAATGAGTAAAGAAATAAAAGGGGACAGTATAGTTGAGTATAGGGTGAGTTAGCAAAATTATTTTAAAGCATCAAGATAGTTTTCCCCCCAGTTACACATAGCATCTAAAATAGGAATAAGACTTTTTCCCAAATTGGTGAGGCTGTATTCTGTTTTCGGAGGCACGACCGGGTAAACCTTACGGGTGATAAGACCGTCTTTTTCAAGTTCGCGCAGTTGCTGTGTCAGCATTTTATCTGTGGCATGGGGCAGTCTCTTATGAAGTTCACTGTACCGCAATGTATTTTTCATAAGATGCCAGAGAATAAGAGCTTTGTATTTGCCCCCAATAAGGGAAATTGTAGCTTCCATCGGACAGGTAAAATGAGTGCATGGTTCTGACATAATAATCTCCTTACTTACTTTTTAGATAGTATATACCCTAAAAGTGCATTCTTGTAAAAAAGTTTGCTGTGGATATAATTATATACATGGTTAACCAAAATTACAAGAATATTAAGAGGAGGACATTTATGTCATTGTTAGATATTGCAAAGAAACGTTTTTCTGTCCGCAAATATGCGGATAGGAGCGTGGAAAAAGAAAAGTTAGATAAGATTTTAGAGGCTGCCCACGTAGCTCCGACAGCAGCCAATCTGCAGCCGGTAAGATTGTATGTTGTCCAAACTCGCAAGGGATTAGAAAAGGTAGGAAAAGCAGCAAATGTATATGGAGCACCCATAGCGATAGTTGTCTGTGCGGACAAGTCAAAAGCATGGAAAAGACCATTTGACGGAATGATTACAACGGATATTGACGCATCCATTGTAACTGACCACATGATGTTAGAGGCGACAGAACAGGGATTAGGAAGTGTTTGGATTTGTTATTTTAAGCCGGATATTTTAAAGAAAGAATTAGAATTGCCGGATAACCTTGAACCTATAAATATACTGGCAGTAGGTTATAGTGAAGAACCGGAGGCTGGTGCAGACAGACATGATACGCAAAGATTACCTTTGGATAAGATGGTGACATATCTTTGAATGGAAAATCCTGTGATACATGATTTTGTGATGATAAGGGAAGAATGAAAAAAAACCGGAAGATGATAAAAAATCTTCCGGTTTCTTCATTGTAAATCAGATGATAGGAGAGCATATAAGGACGGTTGAATTTGTTATATGCAGAGAAGAAAACAAAATACTATTTATTGAGGCAAAATCCAGTTCGCTTCAAGAGCGAACCAGCAAAGAACGGTATGATGAGTTTATTACAGAAATTGTAGAAAAGTTTGTGCAATCATTTGAAATATACCATACGTTAAGATATAACCGATATCATACAGATAAAGGTATGGGGGAGCATTTAAAACAACAGGAATGGGATAAAGTTGAAATTAAGTTGAAATTAAGTTTGTGCTGGTTATACACGGACATGAAAAAGAATACATATTTTTATGTTTTTAAGAAAGAAGGGATTGAGTATATAAAAAACAGGAAGATGATAAACAATCTTCCTGTTTTTTCATGCAATGATAAACTATTGTGGTAGCAATTCATAATCTGCATACCAGATGGGATAGTTGGTTAATTGAGCTAAATTCAGTTCGTAGGCTTTCCATAGCATGTTACTGTAAATCATAGGTTCAAATCCGGCAAAAGTTCCTGAAAAATATGCAGGCTCTTGAAGAAGTGTTTGAGGATTCAAATGCAGAACTTCTTCCGTTTAGAAAAAAAATACAGCGTATCGTGGATGCAGAATGGAATTATACTTTGTATTTGTGCCTTGCGGCAGTTACACCGCTGACGCGAGAAAGAGGCTCCGTTTATCCGAAATGTGCAGCTGTATGCTTATGTACGGGATAAATATTGTATCAAGCAGGAAAATCCCGCACCGCAGATATATCGGTATCAGTGAAAAGAGTATGCATAAGATTCGCACGGACCGGAGTGGAACGGAGAACTCGAACAGTACGAGTCCGGCAGGACTCGTTTATTACAAAAAGGACATCCGATTGGATGTCCTTTAGAAATAAAAAGAGCGCGAGACGGGACTCGAACTCTATCGGGTTTCTCAAATCCAGTAAAATCAAGGAGGAAAGGCACACTATCTTTTCGTGTCTACAGAATGTCTACAATTTGTACCTCAGTCAGTCAACCCCTTTACCGGAAGGAACTTGCTCTGCAAGTTGGGGTTTACTGGCTGTCTTTGATTTATCCGATACACCCGATAATTCTTGCCGACTTGTTTCAAGTGCTTTTGTTGGAACAAGTCTTGATTACATGACTTTCACTAAAGTTATCTGCATATTTAAAACATTATCCTGTCTTGACACTATATACACCATCAATCTATTTTAATTATTATATACATTTCTTGCTATAATTATACCATACTTTTAAAGAATTCTGACATAATATTATTGCAAAAAAATATTTATCTGAAAAAGACAAGAATCTCTCAACTCTTGTCTTTTTCAAATTACTTTTTCTTTTAAAAG
>JAQXGQ010000041.1 GCA_029006795.1 Clostridiales bacterium
GAGAAATACACCAGATATTTGGGGGAACGCATTGTTAAGAACTATGAGGTGTCTGACCGCAGAGGGAATGCAAAATATGATTCCTGGGAGGCAAATGCAAGGTTTTATGAGCAGCATGCAGCTAATGTGGATTTGGCAAAAACCAAGAAGAAAAAAGAATATTTTCGCAAATTGTTTTCCAGAAGTGACCGTTACACCATCTGTATCAACGTGTCAGGGGACTGCAGTGGAGATGAGAAGAAGATTAGCAAAATATTAAAAGAATACGGGATGAATATGGAAGAAAATTCTACCTGGGTATTTAAAGGCGGAGAGCTTATCTATACTCTTCCGGTCAATGGAGACATAGAAGAGGATGACTTTTTCTATGAGGATTTAGGGAAAAAGAGTCTTTCCGTAGTTACCGAAATGCAGTATAGTGAAGTGATAGGTTCTTATCCCTATAAAACCATTACGTTAGAGGGAACACGGGGTGACGCAGTGGAAAGAGGTATCAATTTGTTGGTTTATGACAACGAATTTCAGACTGTTGTGGATAACGTCGGTTTAGATGCAGACAATGGTTATGAATTTTGCAGATATTAATGTGAAAAGAGGAAGTTTGCGATGAAAAATGCGTTGATAAAAATCCAGAATTTTTTTGTGACGTTGGTGATGTTTTTCAGACATCCGGTGGCAGTACCGGATATTGTCTTAGAATACAAGAATCATCAGGAATTAAAGCAGGACATTGATGATATTAACCGGGAAAAAATTAAATCCCTGTATGTGGACGCATCTGCCGCAGCAGATACGGAATTAAAAAAAAAAGAGTACAGAAGAATCAATGAGTCCTATGAAAAAAGACTGATTTTTCATGTAGGCTTTGGGGCAGGGCTGTTTTCGGAATTAGATAGTATGATGGAACATATGCTGTTCTGTTTTGAACACCATATCCGTTTTGAAATGTATGCGGACGATGCAAATTTTTCAAAGCAGGGAGGCTTAGGCTGGGAGGAACTCTTTGAGCCCTTCTGTCCGATTAACCATGATAAGTTAAACCATATTGCAAATTACCGTCCGACAGATTATAAGAGTCTGATGCGCCATCATAGACTGTGGTATAAAGGCTATCTGCTTCCGAAGATATTAAAGAAACGAACCGGGGCAGATTATCTGACACAGGATATCTGGTGTATGTGCATCAATGATACTTTCAAATACCATCCGGTTGATATTCCTCTTTTTGGCATGAAGGGAACGGCTACTTCACAGTTTTCAAAGTTTGGAGAGATTGCCATCTGTCCGAAGCCGGATGTAAAAGCAGAGATGGATGCGCTGATTTCAGGGCTTTCTATGCCAAAGCATTTTGTGTCCATGCAGATAAGAGGCGGTGATAAATGCTTAGAGTATAAAGAATTAAAAGACGCGGTACGTTATGTGGAAAAGATAGAAGAGTTAGGTTTTCAGGGAGAAAATCTTTTTATCTTTACGGATGATTACACGAATGTGACTAAAATCGAAGAGATGCGTCCGGAATGGAAACTTTATACTTTAACCGGAAAAGAAGAGAGAGGCTACTACAATGATGCCTTCAACAAACAGGACTGGGATTTCCGCAGAAAGAACCTGATTAAATTGCTTGCCATTGTGGAGCTCTGCAAACAATCAGATTACCATATCGGGCCAAACCAGTCCTGCGTGGATTTGTATCTGCGTTCGGTAAAGGGAACTGAACGGTACATTGTATTATAAAATTTAATGTTTTAAAGTTTTTATTGCCTGGGCGGGATTGCCGGCAACTACGGTATAGGGGGGCACGTCCTTAGTTACAACGCTGCAGGCTCCGATAACGGCGCCCTCTCCGATGGTGACACCTTTTAACACGGTAACACCAAATCCCATCCAGACCTTATCCCCGATGGTGATAGGATCACTTTTTACCACAGACCAGTCTTTATCCAGCAAAACAGGCAGACCTTTTACGGCGTTTTCCCATTCCCGGGAGACGTCGTTTTTTCGTTCCTCCCAATGGATGGAGTGGGAGTTATGATCATAAATCGTGCAGTTCCAGGCGATGATTACATCATCCCCGATGGTGATATTGTTTCGGGAGATCAGCTGTGTACCGCCGCCGATATGCACCCGCTCCCCGACTTTGATATGTCCGGTCTCAGTCTCGAAGACAAAGGAGGAATCTACCATGCTCTTTGCTCCGATTTCGAGGTAAGTTTCACCAGATTTTGGAGCCCTAAGGTCTAAATTGAAATTTTCACTTAGAACAGCATCCGGGTGGATGCTAATGTAAGGAGCTGCTGCGGCAAGCTGTTTTTTTCGTTTCTGTTTCTTATAGATACTGCGGATATTCATACTATTTGTCCTTTCTATGACTTAGATAGAAGTCCTAACACTCCGTCATGGACTTTTTCATAACCCTGTTTTACTGCCGGAGTAAAATGGTCAACAATGCGTGTAATCTGCTTTGCTAAAAAGCCGTCAAAGCGGTCTAAAAGGAAATAACGTGCTTCATGCAGTGCCAGGCAGGCGGCGAGAACACCAATGGCATAAATGAGTACTTCTCCAACAAAGTACCAGTCATTTACATGAGAAGGCAGGTCTGTAAAACGGTTGAAAATCTGCCGCATATACCCTTCTATACAGTAGAGGAATACGACACTCAAAGCCAGATGGTTGATGATACGGTTGGTAAAATGAAACTCCCTAAAAAACAGAAATAAGCAGACCGCAGTAATAACAATGAAGATGGAATTATCGCGGCAGTACATTCCCATGAAAACTCCCTTTACAGTGGTCAATGCGTAGTTTAAGGTAGCTGCTACTAAGGTGGTAACAAAGAAGATAACAGCTAAATAGGTTTTACGGAAATGATGCTCACTGTAGTAAAGCCTGATATAACGTCCCACCAGATACATAATTGTCATGCAGACAACGCCTTTTCCGGTATCTTCGATTAATTCGTGGAAGAAGACGGTAGGCATGACGTAGAATACAAACAGTAATAATAACAGTAAGTTTCGGAAGGATGTTCTGTTTAATTTTTCCGGTATCTGATTTAAAAAGCCGGAGAAAAGCGCGATGACAAAGTAGCAGCTTACAAACCAATGGTTTTCAAAAGTAATCGGAAGAAAACAGGTAATCAGTGTTTTAAGACCAAAGTTTCCGGTTAAAAACATGAACAGCAAATCATAAAAAATAATGCAGAGGTCTAATTTGATTAGCTTTTCAAGGTTAAAGCGCATACTGAAATAGCCGGATATCATCATAAAAATCAGGTTGGTATTATTGGTAAAAGCATTAATCATAACGGCATCTGCCAAGTTCAGACCGGATATTTCATTTAAGTACGGGCCTAAACTATGCCAGAAGATTACGAAGAAAATACAAATGATTCGAAGAATTTCTAAACTGGAGTTTCTCTCTTTTTGCATGATAAAATGCACCTTTCCTGTAATAGTTTTTATTGAATATTCATTATATCAATACAGAAATAATTTGACAAGTTGTTGTTTTCTTAATATCATTAAAGTCGGTATTTTATATCTTTTGGAAAATAAAGGAGAAAAATAAGTATGGAACGAATAAAAAGTGCATTCGAGGTTTTTGATAACAAACAGAAGCGGAAACTCGCTTACCTCACCTTTATTATATTTGTGGATGCTTTCGTAGAGTTATTAGGAGTATCCGTGATTATACCCTTTATTCAGGCGGTGACGACACCGGAAACCTTGTTGGAAAACAAGTACGCCAGATGGGCTTATGATGCGTTGGGAATGCAGGACCTAAATCAGCTTGTCATACTGATGGCGGGAGTCATTATTGCAGTCTATATTTTAAAAAACCTGTTTCTGGTATATATGTACAATCTGCAGTACAAATTTTCTTATTATGGGAAAAAACAGATGCAGAATACATTGATGCGCTACTATATCGGACAGGACTATACCTTTTTCCTGAATTTAAACAGTTCCGAGCTGATTCGTAACATCAATACAGACCCGGAAATGTTCTATACTGCAGTGTTGAATGCTTTGCAGTTAGCATCCGAATTATGTGTTTCCGCGGTGTTAGTGATTACTCTTTTAGTGACAGATATTACGATTACTCTGGGCGTGGTAATCAGTTTAGGAATCATGATGCTGATTTTAGTGAAGGGCTTAAAGAAAATTTTAGAGGGCTATGGTAACGACAGAAGAACCTATTCTGCAGGCATGTTAAAGTGTATGCAACAGGCATTTGGCGGTATCAAGGAGATTAAGATTGCCAACAGAGAAGAGTATTTTGAGCAGGATTTTGAAAAACAGAATGAGATTTATACTTATGTCATTAAGCAGAATGCTTTCTTAAGCGCTTTGCCAAAGCCGATTATCGAGGCGCTTGCTATCGCCGGACTGATGGCAATGATTATCGTAAAAGTAGCAGCAGGAACGACCGACAATCAGCACTTTATTGTGGTTTTAGGTGTATTTGCGGTGGCAGCTTTTAAATTACTTCCTTCTGTCAACAAGATTTCTTCTTACTATGCTGCAATTATCCATAATGGAGTTGTCATTGATAAAATTCGTGACGAGTACCGGGAAATTTCGGAAAATAAAGAGAAAATGGAAGAAGCACGGGCAAAGAAGGAAAACGGAAAAGAAATTTCCTTACAGAAAGAAATCCGCGTAGAACATATGGAATTTACCTATCCGAATGTGGAGGAGCCGGTATTAAAGGATGTGAATGTGACGATTCCGAAGAATGCCTCCGTGGCATTTATCGGGCCTTCCGGTGCAGGAAAGACCACTTTCGTGGATTTGATTTTAGGCGTGCTGACACCGCAGAAAGGTGTGATTAAAGCAGATGACACCGATATTCAGACGGCACTTCGGGGCTGGCATGATAAAATTGGTTACATCCCACAGACCATTTATATGTTGGATGATACCATTCGTAATAATATTGCCTTTGGTGAGAAGGAAAACATTGATGACGAAAAAATCTGGGAAGCTTTAAAGCAGGCACAGTTAGACGAGTTTGTCCGCGAGATGGAGGACGGACTTGATACAGTGATTGGTGAGGCAGGTGTGCGTATTTCCGGCGGACAGAGACAGCGTATCGGTATCGCAAGAGCTCTTTACCGCAGACCGGAGATTTTGGTGCTTGATGAAGCAACCTCGGCGCTTGACAATGAGACAGAAGCAGCAGTTATGGAAGCTATTGACAGTTTACAGGGTAAGATGACGATGCTAATTATTGCTCATAGATTATCGACAATCCGTAACTGTGATATTGTGTATAAGGTGGAAAACGGAGCGGTTTCCATTGATAAGGAAAAACACAATGAATGATGAGAGGTTATGAATATGGATTTGAATAGGGATAATGCAATTATGATAGAACCCTGTGCAGGATTGGGGAATCGCCTGCTTGCCATGACTTCTGCTTACGAGCTGAGTAAGAAGTTAGGAAAAGAATTGATGATTGTATGGAAACGGGAAGTAGGTTGTGCAATCCGTTCTAATGAGTTGTTTGAAATGAGTGTTCCTGTCATTGATATCAGTGAGATGGGATGGAAAAATGGTATTTTTGAGAATATGAACAGTAACCGGATGAAGAAGAAGTACAGAGGAATGGCAGACCGTTTTTTCGAGTGTGATGAGATCGCAGATGCGAAAGCAGAGGGTGGTTTTGAAAAAGTGAGACTGATGGTGGCACAGGAGCCGGTGAGCTATATCAAGTCCTATACGAACCTCTGCGAGATAACAGCTGACAGCTTTTCTTTTTTAAAACCGGCACCGGAGGTGTTAGCGCGGGGAAATAGGGTTTTTTCCCGTATCAGTGATAAGACAGTAGGAGTTCATATCCGAAGAACTGACCATGTGGATGCCACAAAGAACAGCCCGCTTGCTATATTCATTGAAAAAATGAGGACAGAGATGGAAGGGCGGGATACAGATTTTTATGTAACGACGGATGATGTTACTGCCATTGAGGAATTAAAACAGCATTTTCCAGCAGAAAAATTAATTGTCTATGAGGATAAAGTTTTAGACAGGGATTCGAAAACCGGGATTCAGGATGCGTTAGTAGATATGCTTTGTCTGTCAAAGTGCCGTAAGATTTTAGGCAGTTATCAGAGTACCTTTAGTCTCATTCCTTCTATTATGGGACAGGCGGAATTAGAATACTGTGTTAAAACAGAGAAATAAACTTATTATGCGAGAGACATAGCGCAGAAATGAGGAAAAAATGAAGACGTGTAATATTTTAGGAACAAACATTGCTGTTACAAACATGGCAGAGACGGTTGCTTATATTGAAGAACATATCGAGGAGCTGCGGGGAAAATATATCTGTGTTTCTAATGTTCATACCACCGTTACAGGGTATGAGGAGGAGGACTACCGCCATATCCAGAACAGTGCAGCATTTGCCCTGCCGGATGGAAAACCGCTGTCACTTTACTCAAAAAAACACGGCTTTCCGGAAGCAGAGCGGGTGACAGGGCCGGATTTGATGGGAGAGCTTTTTGCGAGAAATAATGGACTGCGCCACTATTTTTATGGTGGTAAGGAAGAAACGATTGAAGTATTGTCAAAGAAACTGCCGGAAACCTATAAAGACCTTGTGATTGCAGGAATGGTATCTCCGCCTTTCCGTCCTTTGACACCGGAAGAGGATGAAAAAGCGGTACAGGAAATCAATAAGGCGAAAGCGGACATTATCTGGGTGGGACTCGGCGCACCGAAGCAGGAGCGATGGATGTACGAGCATCGGGATAAGGTAAATGGTGTAATGATAGGTGTGGGGGCTGGTTTTGATTATTATGCCGGCACTATCAAACGGGCACCGATGTGGATGCAGAAAATGAGCTTAGAGTGGCTGTATCGCTTGATGCAGGATCCGAAACGTCTTTTTAAACGTTATTTTGTGACGAACTTTAAGTTTTTGCGTCTCACTATGAAAAAATAGTATTGGAGGATACAAGGTGAAGTATAAATATCTGGATGCAGCAAGGGGATTAGCATTGCTTTTGGTAATGATTTCCCATGCCCACGGGCTTAGCAGTTTTTTGATTTTTTATTATATACAGGTGTTTTTCATTATTTCCGGTTATATTTATAAACCGGGGCGTTCCTACGGGGAAACAATCAAAAAGAAAGCAAAGCGTCTGCTTATTCCCTATTTTGGATATAGTGCCCTGCTGTGGTGCTTTTATGCTGTTATCAGACGGGATGGGGCAGCGATGAAACAGTCTCTTTTTGGAGTCTTTTATTCCCGGTTTTGCCTTTATAAGACTGCCGAAGGAGCAGAAAATGTCTATCTTTTAGACATTGCTAACGGTGCGATGTGGTATCTGACCGCTTTTTTTGTGACCTCCCTGTTATTTTATCTGATCGCAGAAAAATGTTTGTCGGATATCAAAATTACTGTGGCAGTGTCTGTGGTACTGTTAGCAGTGACCATGCTCTTAAACGAACTGCCGATACTTCTTCCCTGGAGTATTGATATTGCAGGGATTGCGACAGTTCTTATGCTAATCGGCGCATGGATGCACAAAAAAGATTTTTTCGAGAAAAAATGTGCATGGTGGCTTGTGGCAGTGAACTTAATCATCTATGTGGGACTGGTGGTTTTCAATGGAAGATTAAATATGTCCATCCGGGAATACGGAAGGTTCGACAGCTTAAGCGTACCGTTTTTCCTGATAATCTCTGTAACAGGTTCTACGCTTTGTATCTGGGTCTGCAAATGGGTAGAGCAGACGAAAATAGGCAGTTTTTTAAGCTATATTGGAAATCATACCATCGAGTTAATGTGTCTGCATATGTTAGGATTGGAACTATTTGAAGTAGTGGCAAGACATTTTGTGGATGTTTCTGCGTATGCAGGTGCGGCAGAATGGATATATGCTGCCATCCGGGTGACGGTTGCGGTGGCAGGAGCTTTGATTGCAGGAGCAGTGATTGCCAGAGTAAAAGGATGTCTGCTAAAAATAAAAGGAAATTAAAGGGGAGAGGACATGGAGAAGAAGGAACGGGATTCCGGACTGGAATTATTGCGTATCATAGGGTTATTGCTGATTTTCTGGATGCACGGTGCCAGCAGCTACCGTAATAATGAGTTGAGTGCGTGGCTTTGTATTGTCATAGAAACAATCGGAAATGTGGGTGTACCGGTATTTGTGCTGATTTCCGGATATTTTGGCATCCGCCTAAAACCGAAAAAGCTGATACAGTTGGATTTAATGTTGATTTTCTACTGCTGGATTGGACTAGCACTGCGTTTCCTTTGGGGAGAGGCGCAGACGTATGGTGGGGAGCAGATTTTATCCTATGTGTTCCCGGTGATTGGACGCAATTCATGGTATTTTACCTGTTATTTTGCACTGGCATTTTTAAGTCCCTTTATCAACGAATTTGTAGAGCGGCTTAGCAAAGAAAACTTTAGAAAACTGTTAATTACGATGCTGATTATTTTTTCCGGCATCACGACAGTATGTTTTTTCGACATTACCTTAGATGGCGGAAAAGGGATTGTCAATATGACATTGCTCTATTTGATTGGGCGTTACATCAAGCTGCATGAGGATAGGAGAATCTGCAAACGTTCGAAACTGATAGGAGCATATCTTGTGATTTCACTTACCTGTATTGCCTTAAATGGAGCACTTTATCTTGCAACCGGCACGGTGCAGAACCGTTTTGCAAGGGATAACACCCTCTTTACGATTGCGGCTTCCGTGTGTATTTTCCTGTTATTTAAGGAAATTCATTTCAGCAGTAAATGGGTCAATGCCGTTGCTGCCCATGTGCCTGCAGTCTTTACGATGGAGTGGACGCTTAGGGGAGTGATTACTGCCTATCTGTTTAATTATCTTGCATGGAACGAAAGCAACTGGCATGAACTGATTCTGTTAGGCATCTGCGTGTTACTCATTGTCATGGGTACGGTCATCGACTGGTTGCGGATTAGGCTATTCGGGCGTATCGAAGAGAAGCTGGCAGATCTACTTTACGCTTTCTGGAGCAGGTTGGGAAACATTGGCGGAAAGCTGTTGGAAAAATTGGGATTGATGGATTAACCTACCACCGTCTCCGGTATTCCGATGCAGTACAGCCCTCCATCTTCTTAAAAATTTTATTGAAATAACTAGCGTCATCAATGCCACAGAGGTGTGCAATCTCTTCAATGGAAGAATTGCTGTAACGAAGCAGCTCTTTGGCATTGTTGATTTTTTTTGCCAAAACATACTGGATGATTGTAGTTCCAAACTCTTTTTTAAATTCTCTGGAAAGATAGTATTTACTGATAAAAAACTGTTCTGCGAGCTGGTCTAATGAAATATTTTCCGTATAATGTTCATCTAAATAGTGAAGAATGTTCTTTAGCTTATCGGAAAGCAGCTCATTCTTTTCATTGGATTCTGTACAGATAAGTGTCAGGATATTCACAATCTGCTGGGCAGTTAAAAGATCTGTGTCATCTGTCGGCTCCTCGTTATAGCGGATGATATTCTGGATGGCAGTAATCAGCTCCGTGAAATGGCAGGAGCGGAAATGCCAGTTATGATGCTCACGGAAATAAGAGTAATATGCGGCAGCCTGCGGCCCGTAGAAATGAATCCAGAGAAGCTCCCAGGGGTCCTCATCGGTGCTAATGTGGGTATATTCCCCCGTGCAGTCTAAGAAAAAACAGTCACCGGCAGAAGCAGCAGAGGTTATCATGGCACCCTCGGAGGAAGGTTCCCTGTAGGAGACCTTTCCACTGCCCGAAAGAACAACAAAAAAAAGATAAGAGTCTAAACCGCTTCGCCTGCTAAGGTGTGATTTTAAACTCTTTAAATAGCCAGCCTCCTGAATGTAGAAAAAATTTTTCCGGGTAAAAGAGGAGGGGGTATTGATGACACTCCTTGTATTTGTTACTTCTGAAGTTTTGTATTTTTCGAAAAATGTTTTATTCATATAGCTTCCTCCCGGAACAATATTATCATAGCAATATAATACTATTTTACACCAATATATTCAATTGCAAAATTCTTAAAATTGGATTATTCTAAACAACGGCTTAAAAAGAAAGTTAGCAAAATAGTCATAATATATAAGAGAGAACAAGAAAAGGAGAACAGTGAATGAGTAAAAAAGCGTTAATTACAGGTGTTACAGGACAGGATGGAAGCTATTTGGCAGAGTTCTTATTAGAGAAAGGGTATGAGGTTCACGGTATGATACGTCGTGCTTCTACAGAGAGAAGAGAGCGAATTGACCATTTAGAGGGAAATCCGAACTTTTTTGTACACTATGGAGACCTTTCCGATTCTATGAGCATTGTGCGTCTGGTGGGAACCATTAAACCGGATGAGATATATAACTTAGCAGCCCAGAGTCATGTAGGCGTCAGCTTTGACGTTCCGGAATATACCGCAGACGTTGTAGCAACCGGTGTTCTTCGTGTGTTAGAGGCAGTACGCCTTTGCGGTTTAGAGAAGACCTGTCGTATTTATCAGGCATCTACTTCCGAATTATATGGAAAAGTAGAGGAAGTTCCGCAGCGTGAGACGACTCCGTTCCATCCATACAGCCCATATGCAGTGGCAAAACAGTATGGTTTCTGGATTGTAAAAGAGTATCGCGAGGCATATAATATGTTCTGCTGCAGCGGTATCTTATTTAATCATGAGTCTGAGCGCCGTGGTGAGACTTTTGTTACCAGAAAAATTTCTCTTGCGGCAGCAAGAATCGCTCAGGGAAAACAGGACAAGCTTTATCTTGGAAATTTATCTTCCTTGCGTGACTGGGGTTATGCAAAGGATTATGTAGAATGTATGTGGCTGATTTTACAGAATGACAAGCCGGAGGATTTTGTCATTGCAACCGGGGTACAGCATTCTGTCCGTGAGTTCTGCCAGTATGCGTTCCGTGAGGCAGGCATTGAATTAGAGTTTAAGGGTGAGGGCATGGATGAAGTCGGTATCGACAAAGCGACTGGAAAAGTTGTGATTGAAGTGGCAGAAGAATTCTATCGCCCAACCGATGTTGTCAACCTTTGGGGTGATCCGACGAAAGCCAAAACAGAGTTGGGCTGGAATCCGACCAAAACAACCTTTGAAGAATTAGTAAAAATTATGGTAAAACATGATATGGAATTAGTAGCAAAAGAGGTATAGAAATAATGATGGAAAAAGACGCAAAAATATATGTAGCAGGACACAGAGGAATGGTAGGTTCCGCCATTGTCCGTCAGTTAGAAAAAGAAGGATATCACAATATTATTACCAGAACCCATAAGGAGTTAAATCTCTGCCGTCAGGATGATGTGGAAAAATTCTTTGCAGAGGAGAAACCGGAGTATGTATTCCTTGCAGCTGCAAAGGTTGGCGGTATCATGGCAAACAGTGAGGCACTGGCAGATTTCATGTATGAGAACATGATTCTGGAAATGAATGTTATTCATGAGGCATGGAAAAACGGATGTAAAAAACTGATGTTTTTAGGTTCTTCCTGTATCTATCCGCGTATGGCTCCGCAGCCGATGCCGGAGAGCTGCCTGCTTACCAGCGAATTGGAAAAAACCAATGAGGCATATGCGTTAGCAAAAATCAGTGGTTTGAAATATTGCGAATTTTTAAATAAACAGTATGGTACTGACTATATTTCCGTAATGCCGACGAATCTTTACGGGCCAAATGATAATTATCATCCGGAACATTCCCATGTACTTCCGGCTTTAATCCGTCGTTTCCATGAAGCAAAAGTATCTGGTGCAAAGGAAGTAACCTGTTGGGGCACAGGAACGCCTCTCAGAGAGTTCTTATATGTAGACGATCTTGCCGATGCCTGTGTATACCTGATGAATACTTACAGTGGAGATGAGACAGTCAACCTTGGAACCGGAAAAGAGCTTACCATCAAAGAACTCACCGAACTGGTAGCAAAAGTGATTGGCTATGAAGGTGAAATCAAATGGGACAGCACAAAACCGGATGGAACTCCGAGAAAACTTCTCGATGTAAGCAAGTTAGAAAAACTCGGTTGGAAATATAAAACCGAATTAGAAGACGGAATTCGTCTCGCCTACGAAGACTTCCTAAATAACCCAATGAGAGCAGAACGCTAATTACGGAGGAAACAAAATTGTACATCGTATTACTATCAGGAGGTTCCGGCAAACGCCTATGGCCGCTGTCAAACGACCTCTGTTCCAAACAATATATAAAACTGATGAACCATGATGAAGCAGGAAATGATGAAAAGTGCTCCATGCTACAGAGAGTGTTTGGTCAGCTTAAGACAGCTGGTCTTTCCGATAATACCATTGTATGTGCCAGCAGTGCTCAGGTGGAGTTAATCGAGAGTCAGCTTGACGGAGCAGCAGAGGTGGCAGTAGAGCCGATGCGTCGCGATACCTTTCCGGCTGTTATGTTATCCTGTGCGTATCTCTTGTCAGAGAAAGGGGCAAAGGAGGACGATGTAGTGGCATTTCTTCCTGTAGACCCTTATACGACAGGGGAATTTTTTAACCGTATTAAAAAATTAGGTGATTACATTGATTCAAGCAAGCAGACGATCGGGCTTTTAGGTGGCGTACCTACTTACCCTTCCACAAAGTACGGTTATATTGTGCCGGAGCAGGGGGAAGGTGAACTCTTAAAAGTACAGGGCTTCCGTGAAAAACCAGATGAGGCAACTGCGGAAAAATTAGTGGCAGAGGGAGCACTCTGGAATTGCGGTGTATTCTGCTTTAAACTTTCTATGGCAGCACAGTGGTTAGAGAAATACGGTGTGGATACCGATTATAATCAGATGGTGGCTGATTATGAGAAACTGCCAAAGAAAAGTTTTGACTACGAAGTTTTAGAGCACTGGAAGGATATTGCGGCAATCAAGTATGACGATATCTGGAAGGATTTGGGAACATGGAATACTCTGACCGAAGAAATGCCGGAAAACAGTATCGGGGATGTGACATGGGATGATACCTGTGAGAACAGCCATGCCATCAATGTGCTTGGTGTGCCATTAGTGGTAATGGGAGCAAAAAACATGGTAATCGCAGCTTCCCATGATGGTATTTTAGTTGCAGATAAACACCAGAGTTCTTATATTAAAAATTGCTTAGAACATATTGAAGATACCTCCAAATACGAAGAACGCCGTTGGGGAACGATTAAAACCATCGACAATGATGAAGATGACGGTATCCGCAGTGTGACAAAACGAATCAAAGTAGTGGCAGGCAAAGCGATGCCGAAACATAAACATTTAAAACACACTGAAACTATCACAGTACTTTCCGGTATGGGAAAACTGATTTTAGAGGGTGTGGAGGTGGATTTGATGGCAGGCTCTACTGTTAGTATTGCGGCAGGAAAAGAACATTCCATCAAAGCATTGGGCTCTGATTTGCGGTGTATTGAGGTATGTGTTGGGGATGCCGAGGATGATGAAATTATCGCCTAGTGCTTATGAATGAAAGGAAACAATATGAATATTTTATTAACCTCCGCTGGACGGCGGGGATATCTGGTGGAATATTTTAAAGAGGCGTTACAGGGAACAGGGGAAGTGCATGTGGGAAACAGCACTCCCCTTTCTCCCGTTTTTTACTATGGAGATAAAAGCGTGGTGACGCCTTTAATTTATGATGAGGACTATATTCCATTTCTGAAAAGATACTGTATGGAAAATAATATTACAGCGATTATTTCTTTGTTTGATATTGACTTATATATGCTGGCAAAACACAAAGAGGAATTTGCCAGGGAGGGTGTGACGGTGATTGTCTCTGACCCAGAAGTAATTGAGGTCTGCAACGATAAATGGAAGACGTTTTTATTCTGTGAAAAGGCAGGATTAAAAGCACCGAAGACTTATTGCAGATTAGAAGACGCAGAAGCGGCAATCGATGCAGGAGAGCTAGATTATCCTGTGATGATTAAGCCGCGCTGGGGAATGGGTTCTATTGCTGTATATCAAGCAGAAAACAGGGAAGAATTAGAAGTCTTAGCGAAAAAAGTAAAACGTGAAATTTTTCAGTCCTATCTGAAATATGAGTCTGCCCTTGACGAGGAAGTCTGCGTCCTGTTTCAGGAGAAAATCAAAGGACAGGAGTATGGACTTGATGTGGTACATGACCTTCGGGGAAATCACTGTCTTACCGTGGTGCGGAAAAAATTGCCATGCGCTCCGGGGAGACAGACTGTGCTAAGGTGCTAGAGGATGAGAAAATAGCAGCAGTGGGAACTGCAGTAGGAGAAGCATTAGGACATATCGGAAATTTAGATATGGATGTTTTTGTTACAGAAGATGATATCTATGTGTTAGAACTGAATGCCCGCTTTGGAGGCGGTTATCCATTCAGTCATTTAGCTGGGGTAAATCTGCCGAAGGCGATTGTAAAATGGTTAAAAGGTGAGCCGTTAGAACAGGAACTTGTGGTGAAAAAGCCGGGAATTTTAGCGCAGAAAGATATTACTATGATTGATATCACGGATTGTGTCGGACAGGAGATGGATTATTAAGCATTAAGAATGGATGGAAAGGGAAAACATATGATGGATTTGCAGAACTATCAGACCCCCTGTTATCTGATTAATTTAAATAAGTTTGAAGAAAACTGCCGTGCCATTATGGAACCGTTTTTGGAGAAGTGGGATGGCAGGACAGAGTTTGGCTATTCCGTAAAGACAAACCACGATGCGAATCTTATCCGCTACGCGGCAGAGCACTTAGGATGGTATGTGGAAACCGTATCGCCGAATGAGTATGGATATGCCCATGATTTTGTATCGCCGGAGCGTATTATTTTTAATGGTCCCTGCAAAGGAAAGACTTTGTTAGAAGCCTATGAGAAGGGCAGTATTATCAATTTAGACCATATGAAAGAAGTGGAAGAACTATGTCTGTACTTAGGTTTAAAACACCACAGAAAAGAAACGGAAGTGGGGCTTCGTGTTAATTTTGATTTGGAAACGCTGTGT
Source organism: Clostridiales bacterium (assembly GCA_029006795.1). Lineage (GTDB taxonomy): Bacteria > Bacillota > Clostridia > Lachnospirales > Lachnospiraceae > Roseburia. The sequence goes on from JAQXGQ010000041.1 coordinate 14,960, forward strand.
CCCGGAGAGACGACGGCAGGGGAGGCAGTCAGCCGCTTTGGTATCTGTTATGAAAATGGCGATTTTGAAAAGGCGGTTATCATGCTAAGGAATGCCGGTTTAGAAATTAACGGCATTCATCTGCACACCAGTACGAAAAGCAGAAGTGCAAAGGTCTTTACCATGTTAGCGCGAAAAGCAGTGGAACTTGCCAAAGAATATCAACTTAGGTTACAATATATAGATATGGGTGGTGGATTTTTCGGCGGTCAGAAAGTGGAGGGTAAGCCATCCATGGAAGAATATGCTGCTATCTGTGGGGAACTGAAAAATGGATTTAAGCCGGAGGAGACGAGGCTGATTTTAGAGCCGGGTGCATCGGTGATAGCAACCTCCATGGAATACATGACGAGAGTGATTAATACCAGGGATATTCGGGGCGAGCGGATCGTAACCTTAGATGGTACGGTGCTGCATATCAATCCTTTTATGAGCCACCGAACACCGATATATCGTCTGGTACAAATGCAGGAGAGCAGCAGAAAGGAAAAACAGCTGATTTGCGGTTGTACCTGTATGGAAAATGACAGATTTCTTGTAACAGAAGATGAAAAAACGGTAGAGACAGGAGATATTTTTCTGTTTCAGAATGCCGGAGCATACACAGAGGCTTTTAACAGTGAATTTATCTTAAATCAGCCGAAGGTGTATGTAGTATAAAAGACAGGAGTGGAGAAAATAATGCTATCAGTTATTATTCCCGCCTTTAATGAGGAAGCAATGATACCGATTACGGCAAAAACCATAGCAGGTATCTTAGAAGAAGCGCAAATTTCATATGAACTGGTATTTGTCAATGATGGCTCAAAAGATGAAACCTGGCATAAAATAGAAGCGGCAGCGGAAGCTAATCCATCGGTACGAGGGATTTCTTTTTCTAAAAATTTTGGGAAAGAAGCGGCAATGATGGCAGGACTTGCCTATGCCAAAGGAGATGCCAGTGTTATTATTGACTGTGATTTACAGCATCCACCTGACAAAATCGTGGAAATGTACCGGTTGTGGGAGCAGGGCTACAAAGTGGTAGAGGGAGTCAAACTTTCTAGAGGAAAGGAAGGAGTTTTTCACAAATGGGCAGCAGGGATGTTCTATGCAATTATCAGCAAGGCAACATCCATTGACATGCGAAATGCCTCTGACTTTAAGCTGATGGACAGGCAGGTGGTGGAAACCATTTTAAAGATGCCGGAGAAACAGTTTTTCTTCCGTGCAATTTCATCCTGGGTGGGCTATAAATCTACTACAGTGGAATTTGAAGTACAGGAGCGTATGGAGGGAGAGTCAAAGTGGTCAATGAAGTCATTGGTAAAATATGCGGTGACTAATATTACTTCTTTTTCTTCTGCGCCTTTACAGATAGTAACACTTGGAGGCATTATCTTTTTTGTATTTGCACTGGTGTTAGGCATTCAGACATTGGTTAAATTTGTTATGGGGGATGCCTTAGAGGGCTTTACCACGGTGATTATGTTACAGCTAATTACAGGAAGTATTTTGATGATTGCAATCGGAATTATCGGTTACTATATTGCAAAAATCTATGATGAAGTGAAAGAGCGTCCACGGTTTATCGTGGAGGAAGAAACCGGCGAAAAGGAAATGAAGAATGAATAAAATCAGAGAACTGTTAGAAAAATACTGGGAGTTAATCAGTTATGCCTTCTGGGGTGTAATGACAACCCTGGTAAATTATGTAGTATATTTTATCTGCACGAAAGCGATTGGAATTGATTATCTGATTGCAAATGTAATTGCATGGTTCGTAGCTGTAGTGTTTGCTTTTTGGGTGAATAAGGTTTATGTATTCCGCTCTTACCAAAAGGATGCAAAGACGATGGTGCGGGAATTTGGCACATTTGTATCAGCACGAATTTTATCCGGTATTTTAGAGACGGGAATGCTGGCACTTTTTGTGGAAGCAATGCACTTTAATGATTCTGTGATAAAGATTATTGCCAGTGTGTTGGTAGTAATCATCAATTACGTATTAAGTAAACTGATTATATTTAAGAAACAGGAGGAAAAAGCATGAATGCAGCCATGAGTACACCGGATGGATTTGTGAAAGAAGTATGGAAGAAAATACCGGATACGGTAAAAGCAGCATTTTTTGGGGCGGTTGTCATTGGACTTATGACTCATCTTTATGAGTTTACCAACAAACTTTACAATTACGATGAACTGATGAACACACCGAACGGCTATGGCACGGGAGCAGAATCAGGAAGATGGTTTCTTCGGATTTTAGGAGATATCTTCGGGGCACAGTTTGGAAACTATTCGCTTCCCTTTGTGAACGGTATGTTATCTGTATTTTTACTGGCAGTGTCAGCGGCACTGATCGCTAATATGTTTCAGATGCATAGCAAGCTGTTAGCAGTGGCGTTAGGCGGATTCTTTATTTCTTTTCCGGCAGTGACAAGCACGTTTCTGTTCATGTATACCGCAGTTTTTTATTCGGTGGCGGTATTCTTTAGTGTACTTGCGGCATGGCTAGTAATCCGTTTTCCGAAAAATATTGTGCTAAATGTGCTTTCGATAGTGCTCATCGCCTGCTCTTTAGGAATCTATCAGGCATATTTTTCTAACACGGCATGTCTGTTCGTTATGAGTATTATCTTTATCTGTGCTTTTTCAAAAGAGGAAAAAACCTGGAAAGAGGTGTTCTTTCTGGCACTGCGCTATGTATTAATTTTAGCTGTGGGCATGGTACTATATTTTATCCTTCATAAGTTTCTAGTGGCACACTGGGGATTGGAGGTAAATTCTTATCAGGGATTAGATTCTATGGGACAGACGAGTGTCGCAGAGGTATTTTCTGCTATCAAGGGTGCTTATTTGGACTTTATCAATCTATTCCGCAGCGACGTGATGTGTCTAAATCCAACCACTTATGTAAGAAAATGCTATTTCCTTATGATGGCATCCTGGGGAATTGGTGCTTTGTGTCTGCTTTTTGGTGAGAAAGGCTGTAAAGTTAAGAAAGTTTTTATGATACTTGGATTTATGGTATTCCCCATTGCCGTATATTTAATTTATATTATGACACCAAATGGTTGGGTTTATACATTGATGGCATACTCCGTAGTGTTTGTATCTATTTTTACCCTGATTTGGGCAGATCAGTTTCATGTGTCATTTGATAAAAAGGAAATTGTACGTAAGGGTACTCAATGGATTGCGGCATTGACGTCTCTGGTGATGATTTTAGTCTATATCTGGTACGGGAATGGATGCTATATGTCTTTGGAATACACCAAATACCATGATATGTCTTACTTTCAGACAATGGTGACTCAGATTAAAAGTCTGGAAGGTTATAATGATGAACTTCCTTTAGCTCTGGTGGGAAACGAAATTAATGACGCTACTAATAATATGGGAAGCCTTGTGGGTGGTACTTTTGGTCTTGGAGGAAAATCGGAAACCAATATCAGTGCTTATTCCAGAAATCAGATTATCACCAAATATTTAGGCTTTGCACCAAGATTTTGCAGCTATGAGGAGATTGTGGCATTGATGGAAAATGAGGAAGTGCAGGCAATGCCAAGTTACCCGGATGACGGTTCTGTCAAAATTGTAGACGGCGTTATCGTAGTAAAAATAATGGAGTAGAGAGATGAATGAACCAGAGAGAAAAACAAAAACAGCATATTTAGAATTGCTTCGTATCATTGCCTGTTTTTTTGTTATCGTAAATCATACGAATAGCGGTATTTTTTTGTCCCGGACACCATCGGATAAGATATGGTGGGTGTCCCTTGCTTATTTCTTCGCCTGTAAAGTGGCTGTACCAGTATTTTTGATGATTTCCGGGGCATTGATGCTTGGAAAAATTGATAATTACAAAAAGTACTTTTTACGAATCATACGCATTGTGATTGTGATTGTGGTATTTTCCTTTATTTACTATGCAAGAAGCATGTATATTGCAGGAAGACCTATTGAAGTCATTGAGTATTTCAAACTGATTTATCAGCGCCATGTGACGAATGCTTACTGGTATTTGTATCTGTATCTTGGCATGCTGCTTATGATGCCATTTTTCCAGATTTTATCTGTAAACATGAAAAGAAGGGAATTTCAGTTATTACTGCTTATCTCTGTAGTGCTGATGGGGGGGTTGCCGATACTCATTCATTACAGACCGGGTGCATCCTTAAGTTTTATGTTTACGGAACCGTTCTTTTCCGTTTATGTGGGAATATTCTTTTTAGGATACTATCTGACGCACTTTGTGGAATTAAAGAAGAATTATGCGATTATCAGTGCTTTTCTTTTTGTTGGGATTGTGTCAGCAGAAGTAGTTCTGACTTACCATGAATATCAGATGAGACCGGAAAGTTTGTTGTTTTTAGAGGAACGTACTTACTTGAATATTTCCCTGTCGGCGGCTGCACTTTTTTATCTGGCAAGGTATTTAGGCAGCGTGGTAAAAAAAGAATGGTTCTGGAACATAGTCGTGTATATTGGAGGATGTTCCTTTGGCATTTACCTGTTTTCAGACTTGTTTGTCAGCATTTATGAGCAGTTTTATAATGACTTGAGTGTGTGTGTGAATAGCATGATAGCGGTGTTTATTTATGAATTTTTGATATTTTTCAGCGGAATGATACTTACGTTAATACTCAAAAAAATACCTTATGTAAAAAGATTTTTATAATTTTGTTTAAAAATTGAAACTTATGGTGGATTTCTTCGTTTAAATACGGTATAATTACGATATGTGTAGAGATTTCTTTTGAAAAGACTGCTAGAAAAGGAAACTCCACATATAAGGAAAGTGTAGCATATACGATAAAAATAGTTGCAAATTGAGAAAAACATGCTATTCTATTTACAAACGCAGTGCACACTATATCCCGTGCAAACACGGAGTAGAAAGGAGAATTATCATGGAGACAAACGATATTTCTGCATGTGAGAGACTCGTTATGAAAGCTATCTGGGATACACCGGAGGAGATGGCTCTGCAGGAAATCATGGACAAAGTTAACGAGGAAAATGGAAAAAGCTGGAAACCACAGACCGTTTCCACATTTTTGGCAAGGCTGGTAAGAAAGGGCTTTTTATCTTCTTACCGCAAAGGCAGATATTCTTACTATCAGCCGGTAGTAAGCAAAGAGGATTTCTGGAAAGCAACCATGAATGAAAATGCACATTTCTTTGCACAAAATGATATGGCAGAAATGGCATTTCGCCTTTGCAAAGATATGCTTTCAAAGAATGATGTGAAAGAGCTCAAGAAGAAGTTAGATGAGATTTAGTAGTGGGACATTTTTGCTACATTGAGTGAAATCGCATGTAGACGTAATAAAAACAGGCTTTCGGAAGAAGTACAGGAAAACTCCTACATATCTTCCGAAAGCCTGTTTTTGTTGATAGGATTATCTTAAAGTAACGGAATTTGGAGCGCTTTTAAAATCCAATACCGTCTTTCCTTTTTCTAAGAGTCTTTTCTTTAATTCACTGGCAGGAAAATCGACATTGTCAGTGATGGACTCCGGTGCATCTATAAAGTAGATGGAAGCGTCTGTAGCATCATAAAATTCTTCTGAGAAAGACCAGTTGCCGTGATGTCCGGTCTGTACATAGTCACAGGAGAGTTCTTCACGGTAAGTGGTAAGCAGATATGAAGCCATATCATACTTGATGTCGGAGCAGAAAAGCATACTGCTGTTTTTGCTGCTGACTTTAAATAAAAGGGAAGCGTTGTTCTGGTAGTCCTGTTCTTCTCCCACAGTATAGAGCACAATATCGTCATAGGCATTGTAAATATCAAAGGTCAGACCGCAGATGGTAAGGCGGTCACCTCGTTTTAAATGTGCTATATTGTCCGCATCTTTTGTCAAAGTATAATAAGTTTCCATAATTGTGATATCGTCATAGGGTTCCCCCACAGATTCGATAAAATCGTAGTCAAATCCGTTGTCATAGATAGCATCTATGGTAATTTTCCCCGGATTTGCATAAATCTCATTGAAAGCGCCGGCATGATCCTTGTGAGGATGGGAGAGAATCCAGGCATCCACATGATTTCCATGTTTTGCAATGACTTTGCGCAATGCTTCGGCGTTGTCAGTCCAGCCGCCGTCAATGATGATGAAAGATTCTTCGCTTTCAATGGTATAAAAAGTTGCCTGTACTCCGGTGGCATCAGAATACTGGGTGACCAGATACTCTTTGGATAAATCAGGAGTATAGCCTGTGGAGTCAGTCACTGGCACAGAACTTTGCAAAAAGACCAGGCAGACAAACAATAATGTGAAAACAGTAAGAAGACCGGCAGATAACAAAGGTTTTTTGTTCATTAGAATACCTCTTTTTCATTTTCTATTAGTATGGAATAGATACTTAAATTACAATGTAACAAAAATTAAGAAAAATGTAAACCTTCAATCGTATTTCTTTGGAAAACGCATTCTAACTTGCACGAACCCCTATAAAATGGTAGTATAGAAAAATATGGGAGCATAAGTTCCCGGAGAAAGGCAGGGCTTTGAATATGAAGATTGCAATCGCGGGAACCGGTTATGTCGGTTTATCAAATGCCATTTTATTAGCACAGAACCACGATGTATATGCGGTTGATATTATAGAAGAAAAAGTTGCCATGATTAACGAGAGAAAATCTCCGCTTGTGGATAAGGAAATCGAAGAGTATCTGGCAAATGTACCTTTACATTTAACAGCAACCACTGACGGCAGAGGCGCTTATAAGGATGCAGAATTTGTCATTATTTCCACACCTACGAATTATGACCCCAAGAAAAATTATTTTGATACTTCTTCCGTTGAGGCGGTGATTGAACTGGTGTTAGAGGTAAATCCGAAGGCGACTATGGTCATCAAATCTACGATTCCTGTGGGATATACGGAAAAGATTTGTGAAAAATATCATACGGAAAATATTCTTTTCTCACCGGAATTTTTAAGAGAGGGACAGGCATTAAAGGACAATCTTTATCCTTCCCGTATTATTGTAGGCTCTAAGCAGGGAAATGAAGAGATAAGAAAAAAGGCGGAAACTTTTGCTCATCTGTTGCAGGAGGGAGCTATTAAAGAGAATATCCCTACACTCTTTACCAATCTCACCGAAGCAGAGGCGGTAAAATTATTTGCCAATACCTATCTCGCTTTAAGGGTTGCGTTCTTCAATGAATTGGATACCTTTGCGGAAATGAAGGGGTTAGATGCAAAACAGATTATTGAGGGCATCGGGTTAGACCCGCGTATCGGAAATCATTACAATAACCCATCTTTCGGGTATGGCGGTTACTGTCTGCCGAAAGATACCAAGCAGTTGTTAGCAAATTATGACAATGTACCAAACAATATCATGGGTGCCATTGTGGATGCAAACCGTACCAGAAAAGATTTCATTGCAGAGCAGATTTTAGAGAAGCATCCAAAGGTGGTGGGAATTTACCGTCTTGCCATGAAGGCAAACTCTGATAATTACAGACAAAGCTCTATCTTAGGGGTTATGGAGCGAATTCGTGCGAAGGGTGTTACCATTGTGATATATGATCCCTCTTTAAAGACAGATACCTTTGAAAATGCCAGAGTGATTTCTGATTTTGAGGAATTTACAAATAGCTGTGACATTATTGTGGCAAACCGTATTGACGATATGTTAAAACAGGTGGAAGAGAAAGTGTATACAAGAGATATCTATTTCAGAGACTAGAGTGTGGGAAGGAACATAGATGGATACACATAAATTTTTTGTAGAAAAGCTTAGGTTTCATCTTACAGAAAAAGACACTCTAGTTTTTGTAGGGTGGTTTTTTGACGGAAAGGTGGCAGGGCATGCACTGCATGCCTACTTTGATGGGCAGGAGCTTCCAATGGAAGTAAAAATAAACAGGGGAGCAGAGGTCAGACAGAAATATCTTGGAACCATCAATGAAATCAATGAGGAAGTGGTAGCTGTTGTAAAGCTACCGGAACATTGGAAAGAAGGCAGGGCTTTTTGGATTGATGCCTCTTATGAGGAAGAAACAAAGCGTGCATACCGGATTACGGCAGGGAAACTTATAAAACTTGAACACAGTCTGGAGTATTACATTGAAACCTGCCACAGAGACGATGAAAAAGTCAGTGTTACCGGTTGGTGTATGGGAGCGGGAGAGATAAATCTGTATCTTCTGGATGAAAAAGGACAACCTTTGGCGATACAGACGGAGCACTATTACAGGAAGGATTTGACGGCGGTATTTCCGGAATATGAGAAGTCGGGCAAACCGGGCTTCCTCGTACAGACCACGGCGTTAGAGGAAGGAAAGGGAAAGCGCTATTTTTTAGAAATGCGCAGCGCAGAGTGTTATGCTAAGACCAGATTAAAAAAGTGGGATGACGGCGGCAAGGTACAATATATTCTAGAGAAGGCAGGAGCCGCATTGCGGTATTTAGAACGCAATGGGATAGGGCAGACCCTTAATAAGATTCAGACGAAACTGAGCAATAAAGAAGAGACTTCTTATGCGAAGTGGAGAAAGAAATATGAGGTGACAGCGGAGCAGTTAGATGCGCAGAGAAACGAAAAGTTTTCCTACCAGCCGAAGTTTTCTGTTGTGGTGCCGGTGTACCGGACAAATCCTGTTTATTTAAGAGAAATGATAGACTCCATTGAAAATCAGACCTATGGAAACTGGCAGCTCTGTCTTGCCGGGCAGTTAGAGGAAAAAGGAATGGCATTGGCGGAGAGCTATGCTTTGAAAGATAAGAGGATTACTCTTGGAAATCTTCAATCGAACGCGGGAATTTCAGGAAATACCAATGCGGCATTAGCGTTAGCGGATGGGGACTTTATCGTACTTGCCGATCATGATGATGTGGTGCCGGCGAATGCTCTCTATGAACTTACGAAAGCGTTAAATGAAGATAGAAACATCGAGGTCATCTATTCCGATGAAGATAAAATCAGCATGGACGGAAAGACATATTTTGAACCGCATTTTAAACCGGATTTCAATCTTGACTTATTGTGTAGTATGAACTATATCTGCCATCTTTTTGCTGTGAAAAAAGAGATTGTTGAACTTGCAGGAAGCTTTGATGGCTCCTATGATGGAGCACAGGATTTGGACTTTATTCTGCGATGCTGTGAGCAGACAGATAAGATTTATCATATTCCAAAGATATTATATCACTGGAGATGCCATATGAATTCCACGGCGGCAAACCCTGAAAGTAAATTATATGCTTTTGAGGCGGGCAGGGCGGCAGTGGAAGCTCATTACAGACGGTGTGGTATTCCTGCAAAGGTGGAAAATGCGCAAGGGTATGGCAGATACCGTACGATTTATGAGTGGCAGGAAGAGCCTTTTGTTTCGATTATCATTCCAAATAAAGACCACACGGATGATTTAGATATCTGTATTCAATCTGTCTTAGAAAAATCTGAATATCGTCATTTTGAGATTGTGGTAGTGGAAAATAACAGTACGGAGAAAGAAACTTTTGCTTACTATGATAGGATACAGGCAGAGCATCCGGAAGTCCGGGTGGTATTTTATGAGGGAGGATTTAATTTCTCAAAAATCAATAATTTCGGTGCGAAAGAGGCGAAAGGAGAATTCTTTTTACTACTGAATAACGATACGGAGTTTATTGCCGGAAATGTCATAGGAGATATGTTAGGCGTATGTATGCGTGAAGACGTGGGCATTGTGGGAGCAAAACTTTTGTATGCTGACGACACGATTCAGCATGCGGGAGTCGTTTTAGGATTTGGCGGTACTGCCGGTCACACCTTTATCGGAAAATCGCGCTATGATACCGGATATTTCGGAAGAATTAGCTGTGTGCAGGATTATTCTGCGGTGACGGCTGCATGTATGCTGGTAAAACGTAGTGTTTTTGAACAGGCAGGAGGACTGACAGAGGAATTAGCGGTGGCATTCAATGACATTGATTTTTGTCTGAAGGTCAGAGAAATGGGAAAGCTTGTGGTATATCAGCCCTCTGCGGAGCTTTATCATTATGAGTCAAAATCCAGAGGTTATGAGGATTCACCAGAGAAGGTAGAACGCTTTCAGAATGAAATGGATTGGTTTATCAACCGTTGGCGCGATGTGATAGAGCAGGGGGATCCATATTATAACAGGAACTTAACGCTGGACAATTCGGATTTTTCCATGCGGCGCTGAAAAACAACAGAGAGGGGGAAAGTCCCATGATGAAGGTATTTATATGTCCTGAATGCGGGTGGATGCGTGTGGTGTCTAGACGTAAGGACGTGGAATGTTTTAAATGCGGAGCAAAACAGATGACGTTGACGAAACTGGAATTTGAAGCTTATACTGCTATGTCTGAGGAAGAGAGAAAAGATTATGCCGATGGATGGCTTTATATCCATCAGAAAGCGAAACGTGAATGATGAAAAAAATTACTCTGCAAAAAGTAATCAAAGGAGTGCGTTATCTGAAACATTACGGGCTTAAGGAATTTTTTATCCGGCTTCAGGAAAAAATGGAAGCGGAGAATGTGCCCTATGAACCCTGGTATGAAAAGCATAGGGCAACAACAGAACAATTAGAAAAACAGAGGAAAACTGCAGAAAAATGGAAAGACACTCCCTGTATCAGTATTGTAGTGCCCCTGTATAATACCCCGGAGCCTTTTTTGCGGGAAATGATTGCTTCAGTGCAGGCACAGACTTACGGAAACTGGCAGCTTTGTTTAGCAGACGGAAGCCCTAAGATGACAGGCACTCCTGTCACAGATACCAAAACTTCGACAGAAACACAGGGAAAGGGGCAGGAAAAAAGAACTCTGCTTACCGGAATTTTAGAGGAATATGCAAAGTCAGACAGCCGGATTGTGTTTTCTACATTAGAAAAAAACGAAGGAATTGCTGGAAATACCAATGCCGCTATCGCTATGGCATCAGGAGAGTGGATTGCTTTTTTAGACCATGATGACCTGTTAGCACCGGATGCGTTGTATGAAGCGGTAAACCGGATGCAAAAGGGTGTGGAGGAGAAAGACGGACTGGCTGCCATAGGACTTAACGGCGCAGGAAAATCGGCAGAATACGACATGATTTATACGGATGAGGACAAGGTGGATATGGATGGAAAAAACCATTTCCAACCCCACTTTAAACCGGATATCAATATTGATTTACTGCGTTCTAATAATTATATTACCCATTTTCTGTTGGTGAAACGGGAGATTGTGGAACGCGTGGGTGGTATCCGTTCCGACTACGACGGAGCACAGGACTATGATTTTATTCTCCGTTGTGTGGAGCAAGCCTCTGCTATCGCGCATATTCCGCGGATTTTGTATCATTGGAGATGCCACAGTGAATCTACTTCGGAAAATCCGTTTAGCAAGCAGTATGCGGTGGAGGCAGGAAAACGGGCTATTGCAGACCATCTAAAACGTTTGGGGATAAAGGCGGAAGTGACCCCACGGAAGGATTTGGGATTTTATGAGGTGGAGTATCCACCGGTGGGAGAGCCATTGATTTCCATTATTATTCCGAACAAGGATGAGACGGAGAGTCTTAAGAAGTGTCTTGGTTCCATTGAACAGTCCGAATATAAGAATTATGAAGTCATTATTGTGGAAAATAACAGTTGTGAAGAGACTTTTTCTTACTATCGCAAAATAGCACCGGCAGAGCGGGAAGAAAACGGAACGCGTCTGTTAGAGGGCAGTTTTCCAGGTGGCCAGCGTCTTGCAGTGGCAGTCTGGAAGGAAGGATTTAATTATTCCGCGCTTAACAATTTTGGGGTTTCTTTTGCGAAGGGGGAATATCTGGTACTGTTAAATAATGATATTGAGCTCATTGGCACAAATGTGCTTACTATCATGCTTGGCACCTGCCAGCGAAAAGAGGTTGGAATTGTGGGGGCAAAGCTGTTTTATCCTGACAATACCGTACAGCATGGAGGAATCGTAGTGGGAATCGGCGGAAATGCAAGAGGTATTGCTTCAAATATGTTTACCGGACTTCCGAAGGACAGAGGAGGCTATCTTCACAAGGCTTCCCTGCAGATGGACTATAGTGCGGTCACAGCGGCATTTCTTATGGTAAAGAGAAACGTATATGATGAGGCAGGAGGCTTTACGGAGGAGTTAGCGGTTGCCTTTAATGATGTGGATTTCTGTTTGAAAGTGCGGAAATTGGGTTATCTTGTGGTATATAACCCTCATGCAAAGGCTTATCATTACGAGTCAAAATCACGGGGAGCGGAGGATTCCCCGGAGAAAACAGCACGGTTTCAGAGAGAAATTGAATATATGAGAAATCACTGGATTGGCATTTTAAAAGGGGGAGACCCCTATTACAACCCGAATTTTTCAACGGTTTATAATAATTATTCATTGCGGGATAACCGCTAGGAGGAATATGGCGGAAGTTACGGTTGTGATTCCTAATTACAATGGGAAGACTTTACTGGAAAATTGTATAAAGACATTAGAGCAGCAGTCTCTGCGGGACTTTAAACTTTTTGTTATTGATAACGGTTCTACGGATGGAAGTACGGAACTGACTTCAGAGATTCTGGATATGGAAATCGTGGAGCTAGGCGAGAATACGGGATTTTGCAAGGCAGTAAATCTGGGTATTAAGAAGACAAAAACACCCTATGTCATTTTGCTTAATAATGATACGGAGGCAGAGCCTCATTTTGTGGAAGAGCTGCTAAAGGGCATCAAACAATCGGAGAATATTTTTTCCGGCAGTGCCATGATGTTAGATTTTAGAAAGCGTGATATCATAGACAATGCGGGAGATTTTTATGTTCCGCTTGGCTGGGCAAGAGCAAGGGGAAAGGGGAAACCGGCATCTTCTTATGAGAAAGAAGCGGATATCTTTTCTTCCTGTGGCGGGGCGGCGATTTACCGGATGGAGCTGCTTCAAAAAACAGGACTTTTTGATGAACGTCATTTTGCTTATTTAGAAGATGTGGATTTAGGCTATCGTGCCAAAATCATGGGATATCGGAATCGTTATTTTCCGGCCGCAAAGGTTTATCATGTGGGCAGTGCCACTACCGGAACCCGCTATAACGAGAAAAAGGTTTTTCTTGCGGCAAGGAATTCTGTGTTTGTTGTTTATAAAAATATGCCATTAGGACAGAAGATTATAAATTTACCGTTTTTACTTCTCGGTGTGCTGATAAAGTGGCTGTTTTTTGTGAAGAAGGGCTTTGGAAAGGAATATCTTACCGGAATAAAAAAGGGGCTTAGGGAGTGCTCGGGCTGTAAAAAAGCGGAATTAGAAAAACAGCCGGTAAGCCGGTATGCAAAGCTTGAAATAGAGATGATTTCTAATATTTTCCGCATTCTTTTTGGAAAATAAGAATGAAATTCTTTGAAAATCAAAGCAAATATAAGAAAATATTAAGATTTTGGTTGGATGGATTTAAGAAAAAGAAGTTGTGCTTTTTGTAAAATTATTGTATCATTGTTTTTATATGGTAGCTTGATAATTTATAAAAGGATGACACTATGATAAAAGATAATCAGCAGTATTTTAATAGGCTGCATGTTATAATTGACGCAGCTGTAATTATAGTGTCCTATATTTTAGCCTGGTGGTTAAAGTTTTTGAGTGGTATTCTGGATTCAGAAGGCGGTGCACTGTCATTTCATCTTTATATGAGGGCACTTTTCATTCTGGTCCCGTTGTTGTTGGTAATTTATTATGCTTTTAATTTATATACTCCTAAGCGGGTACAGGGAAGACGTTTAGAGCTGTCTAACATTGTCGCGGCAAATACGGTTGGAGCTCTTATTACGTTCGCGGGATTATTCTTTTTGCAGTCTTATGAGGAACAGTTTCAGAACTTCTCAAGAGAGATGTTCTTCTATTTCTTTGTAATCAACGTTGTATTAGAAGAGTGCTTTCGCCTGCTGCTTCGCCGGATTTTACGGAGCATAAGAAGAAATGGATATAATCTGAAGCATGTTTTATTGGTGGGATATTCAAGAGCAGCGGAGCAGTTTATTGACAGAATACAGCAAAACCCACAATGGGGCTATAATGTCCGGGGAATTTTAGATGACAACATTGCCCGGGGGACAACCTATAAGGGTGTTAAGGTGATAGGAAGTGTGGGAAATTTACTCTACATTCTTCCGGAGAGCAAGTTAGATGAGATTGCCATTACCTTAGGGCTTGAAGAATATTATAAACTGGAAAAAATTGTAGCCGAATGCGAAAAGTCCGGGGTACATACCAAGTTTATTCCGGATTATGGAAACATTATTCCTACAAAACCATACACGGAAGATTTACTGGGACTTCCGGTAATCAATATCCGTTATGTTCCATTGTCGAACACCTTTAATGCACTGGTGAAGAGATGTGTGGATATCGTAGGATCGATTTTCTGCATTATCCTGTTTTCACCAATTATGCTTGCTACGGCGATAGCAGTAAAAGCAACTTCCAAAGGGTCATTGATTTTTAAGCAGGAGAGAGTAGGACTGCATAACACACCATTCCATATGTATAAGTTTCGAACCATGTATGTGCAGACAGAGGAGGAAGAAAGGAAAGGCTGGACACAGAAGAATGACCCGCGTATCACAAAGGTGGGTAGATTTTTAAGAAAGACAAGCCTTGACGAATTTCCTCAGTTGTTTAATGTGTTAAAAGGAGATATGAGTCTGGTGGGGCCAAGACCGGAACGACCACAGTATGTGGAAAAATTCCGGGAAGAGATTCCTCGCTATATGATTAAACATCAGGTGAGACCCGGTATGACAGGATGGGCGCAGGTGAACGGCTATCGTGGAGATACATCGATACGAAAGAGAATAGAGCATGATTTGTATTATATTGAAAACTGGACGTTGGGACTGGATATAAAAATTCTGTTCCTCACCATTTTCAAAGGTTTTATAAATAAAAATGCGTATTAGGAGAAAATATTTATGAACAAAACAGAACAAGGAAAAACAAAATCACGGCAGGGGGCAGCAGGGAAAAGGCCTGCAAAGAAAAAAAAGAAACAGCAGAAAAAAATGCTGATTGTTGCAGTTGAAATCCTGGTTTTACTGATTTTGGCAGCAGTGTTGTTTGTGGTAATTAAATTCTCAAAAATTCAGAAGGATACAACCTTTGATGTTGAGAAAGTGGAGGTAAATGAGGGTATTTCCTCCGAGGCACAGGAAATCATGCAGGGATACACCACGATTGCATTATTTGGTCTTGATAACCGTTCTAACGGCAATCTTTCTAAAGGTAACAGTGACGTTATTATTATTGCCAGCATCAATAACGATACCCATGAAGTAAAACTGGCATCTGTTTATCGTGACAGCTATTTAGATATCGGAAACAGTACTTTCAAGAAGTGTAATTCAGCTTATTCCGCAGGTGGTCCAGAGCAGGCAATTACCATGTTAAACAAGAATTTTGACCTTGATATCACCGATTACGTGACAGTAGATTTTAATTCAGTAGTAGAATGCGTAGACTTATTAGGCGGTGTAGTCATTCCGGAAGTAACGGATGAAGAAGCGGTTCTGATGTACGGCTATATGGATGAAATTAACAAGCTGACAAAGCATAATTCGAAATATTTATCCAGCGGCGGAACAAATGTAACGATGGATGGTGTACAGGCTTGTGCTTATGCGCGTATCCGTTATACTGCAGGAGATGATTACAGACGTACCGAACGTCAGAGAGCCGTGATTGCAGCGATGATTGAAAAGGCACAGAAGTCTAACTTAAAGACGATTAACAGCCTGATTGATGCGTTATTTGGTGATATTAAGACCAGTTATACCAATACGGACTTAATGGCATTGGCTGCACAGGTGTTTAATTACAAGCTAGGCGAGACTACCGGTTTCCCGTTTGAGAAGAATACAAAGAAGCTTGGCTCTAAGGGTGACTGTGTTATCCCGTGTGATTTAGAGACTAATGTAAAACAGCTCCACGCATTCCTGTATGATGACAATACATATGAGCCGACTGATACTGTAAAGGAAAAGAGTGCACAGATTATCAATGATACCGGCTATCGTCAGGGAGATGGATTTTAAATGAAAGTCGATGTAATCATTCCAACTTATAAACCAAACGATACCTTTTGTCTGCTTCTGCAAAAATTGCAGGAGCAGACCTTTCTTATTCATAGGGTACTTATTTTAAACACAGAGGAGACGCTCTGGAAAAAGGCGGTAGAAACATATCCCATTGAGGAATGTTTAAATGCCCTTTCCTGTTCTTACAGTGTGTATCATCTGGGAAAAGAGGAATTTGATCACGGTGGTACCAGGCTTTTTGGTGCCGGACAGTCAGAGGCGGATGTGCTGCTGTTTATGACTCAGGATGCGGTTCCTGCCGATGAATTTCTTGTGGAGCAGCTGGTGAAAGGCTTGACAGATGAGAATACGGCGGTGGCATATGCCAGACAGCTGCCGAGAGAGGACTGCTCTATTGTGGAACGGTACACGAGGCAGTTTAACTATCCTGATATGAGCAGAAAGAAGGGGAAAGAAGATATTCCTGTCTTAGGCATCAAGACATTTTTTTGTTCGGATGTCTGTGCGGCATACAGGCGAAGCCTTTTTGAAAAGCTAGGTGGATTTGAAACGCCGGTGATTTTTAATGAGGATATGTTTTTTGCGGCAAAGGCGGTACGGGAAGGATATTATGTGTATTATGCGGCAGAGGCAAAGGTAATCCATTCGCATAATTATTCTATAGGACAGCAGTTTCACAGAAATTTTGATTTAGCAGTATCCCAAAAGCAGCATCCGGAGATTTTCCGGCAGATTAGTTCTGAGGCAGAAGGAATGAAACTGGTGAAAAGTACGGTCAAATATCTTTGCAGTATCGGAAAACTATATCTGATTTTTCAGTTAGGAATGCAGTGTGTAGGAAAATATACGGGGTATCTGATGGGAAAACACTATGAAAAGCTAAGCAGAAAGCAGATTTTACGTTATACGATGAACCGGGACTACTGGGTAAAGCTTTGGAAGGAAGCAGATAATCAAAGACATGAAATATAGGAAGGTTTTTATGAAGGATACACAGAAACGAATTTTATTCTGGACATTGATGTTTATCGGAGCACTCCTCGTTCTTTCAAAGGTGGGGTACTCTGATGGCGACGATGTCTTTTTTTATCAATATTCTAGGGAGATGGGTTTTTTTGAATATTTAAGCTGGCGTTATGAAACATGGGTGGGAAGAATGTCAGGAGAGGCGATGGTGTATCTTGTTTTTCGGCATAATTTGTGGTTCTGGCGCATTGTCAATGCTATGATGCTGGTATTATTGCCGATTGGAATCCTTAAGCTGTCAAAAAAGGCGGCAAGGCTGCCGGAAGGAGGAATTACCCAGTGGTACCGGAAAACAGCGGTGACGTGCAGCGATTCCTTTGAACTGCCGCTTTCTGCGATGCCAGTGGCAGGATATTTTCTGATGACTGCAACCACCTTTGGCTATGCGGCAGTGTGGGTGAATGGTTCTGTTTTTTATACATGGTCTTTTACCTGTGGTATCTGGGCAATGATGCCATTGGCAGATATTGTATTTGATACGGGGAAATTTAACAGATGGCAGCTTTGCTATTCTATTCCATGCGCTGTGATTGCCAGTATGTCCATTGAGCAGATGGGGGCAGTACTTCTGACGTTTGAAGCACTTGGTGTGTTGTTTCTTCTCTGGAAAAATAAACGGGTATCATGGGAAATGCTGCTGCAGACGGTTGTGACATTCGTGGCCTTTGTGATTTTATTTTCGGCGCCGGGCAATGACCTTCGGGTGGCATCGGAAATCATTAACTGGATGCCCGAGTATGAGACTATGAGTCTGGGAGAACATCTTTTTATTACGGTGCAATGGCTGATTTCTTCCTTTGCCAATGAAAACAAATTGTTTCTGTGTGGTATCTGGGTAGTAGGCATCCTGCTTTTATTGCAGCAGAAAAAAAAGAAAAAATCAGATATGCTCTGGATTGCTTTTGCCGGAATTTTTACTGTGGCGGCATGTCTGCCTTTTGCGGGAATTACGGTGCTCTCTGATATGGGCATGAATATCGGAGATATTATGTTTACGGTAGAGCAGGTTCCTGTGGCAGCAGATTTGACGGTGAAAAACATAATAGCGCTTTTCTGGTGGAGTGGAGCGCTTATTTTTACTTTCTTTTATCTCTGGAAAATATCAGGTTTTCAGGTGCCGCTTCTGCTCACTTATCTTGCAGGAATTGCCAGTGAAGCGATTTTGTATTGTTCTCCCACCATGTATGCGTCCGGTGCAAGAGTATATTATCTGACAGATTTATTGTATCTGTTTCTTATGATAACGCTTTCTTTAGAACTTCGGCATAAGAAATGGAGAAACGGTTATTATATAGGAACCGTGTGTGCGGGTATCTTTCAGTTTGTATTTCAGTTTAATACATTTGCAATCTGGTTGCGGTAAAAGTCATAAAGTTTTGATATTTCCTTCACAAATCGAACACAAATAGAAGGTAGACTGTTTCTTGTAATAAGGAAATACCGATTACGGAAGGAGAAATGAGATATGGATAACAATCAGTATAATAACAGTAGTAATAGCAGTAATGGCAATAACGATAACAATCAGAACAGAGACAGATTTTATTCTTACAACCAGTCCGGGCAGATAGGTAACAGCTACCAGAATAACGGAACCTATCAGAATGGAACCTATCAGAATGGAACCTATCAGAATGGGAGTTATCAGAATCAGGGAGCCTATCAAAATGGTGGTTACCAGAACAGCGGTTATCAGAATCAGGGAACTTATCAGAATAACGGAGCCTATCAGAGTAATGCTTACCAGAAGCCGCCAAAGAAAGAGAAAAAGAAAAAAGAGAGAAAGCCGGGTGGCTTTGGTGTGAAGTTAGCGAAATGTGCAGCATTGGCATTGGTATTTGGTCTTGTAGCCGGAACGGCATTTGAGGGTGTAAGCTATGCAGCCAGACAACTGCTAGGAGACAGTGGTACTTCCGGTACTGAAAATTCCGGCAGTGTGCTGACGCAGAATGATGAAAGTAGTAAGATTGAGGCAACTTCTACCTCATCTACTTATGTGGCAACAGATGTTTCCGATATCGTGGATGAGACGATGCCTTCTATTGTAGCAATCACAAATGTGAGCGAGACAGAGTATCGAAGTTTTTGGGGAGGAATGCCGGAGACTTATGAAAGCACCAGCTGCGGTTCAGGTATTATTGTAGGACAGGATGATAGTAATTTATATATTGCAACTAATAACCATGTGGTAGACGGTGCAACCAGTCTGACAGTTACTTTCAACGATAATTCTACTGTCAGTGCGGAGATTAAGGGAACAGACCCATCCACAGACCTTGCAGTTATCAAAGTAGAATTGTCTAGTGTAGAAGAAGATACGATGAATAATATTAAGGTGGCTACTTTGGGAAATTCTGAAAGCCTCCGGGTTGGAGAAGCCTGTATTGCCATCGGTAATGCCTTAGGTTATGGACAATCAGTAACTACGGGATGTATCAGTGCCCTAAACCGTGAAGTGTCAGTATCTGATTCGGCAAGCAACACCAGTTATACGGCAGAACTAATCCAGACAGATGCGGCTATCAATCCTGGTAACAGCGGCGGTGCGCTGCTTAATGCAACAGGTGAAGTGATTGGTATTAATTCTGTTAAATACTCCGATACTTCTGTGGAGGGGATTGGTTATGCAATTCCAATCAGTACGGCTGCACCGATTATTGAGGATCTGATTACCAAAGAAAAAGTGGACAAAGAGGACAGTGCTTATCTTGGTATCGCAGGTGTGGATGTTACCAGTGATGTATCTCAGACCTACAATATGCCGTCCGGTGTCTATGTGGCTCAGGTAACGGAAGGCTCAGCTGCAGAGCAGGCAGGTATCATAAAAGGTGATATTATCACAACCTTTGACGGAAAAGAGATTGGTTCTATGGAGGAATTATCTAATACGCTGCAGTACTATAAAGCCGGAACTACGGTAGATATTACTGTTTTGAGAGCGTCTAACGGGGAATATGTGGAGCAGACGATTTCTGTAACACTTGGAAAGAAGATATAATGAGCGCAAGCGAGCCAGAGAAAGCTCGCTCACTCATGGCGAGCGGCGAATGCCTATCATGTGCCGGTTTTGCACATGATATAATAAAGATAGATTTCCCATCAAAAAGAGGGTGTCGTGAAAGATGCCCTCTTTCCGTTTTACGTGAAAAGTGTTTTGACACAAATATTTTACATGACATTGATATGATTTTTACAGAAAGATGTTAAACTTTTATGCCATGAGTAAACGTAAGGGAGGAGATACCAAAAAATGACGATACAGAAAGAAATTGTGATGGATATTGTAAAACAGGTAAAGACCATGTTTTTAGATAGAGAGGGGTCAGGACAGATACGGGAAAAAGGGCTGGCAGACTTTGTAACCCAGGTAGATATCAGGGTGCAGGAGTTTGTAAAACAGGCGCTGTATAATGCTTATCCTGAAATGCAGTTTATGGGGGAGGAAAAGGACAATAGTGATATTGATTTTTCCGGTGATGTGTGGATTTTAGATCCAGTGGACGGAACCACAAATCTCATTCACGATTTCCGCAATAGTACCTTATCATTAGCGCTCTGTCAGAAAGGAGAACTGACCTTTGGCATTATCTATCACCCTTATTCGGAGGAAATGTTCTGGGCAGAAAAAGGAAAAGGGGCATGGCTGAATGAGAGACGGATATCGGTCAGTGACAGAACCAAGATGGAGGATAGTCTGATTTCTATTGGTACGGCACCTTATTACAAAGAGTTAGCGCCGCAAAATTTTAAAATCTTTGAAAAAGTATTTGTAGATTGTGCGGATATCAGACGGCTAGGCTCTGCGGCTTTAGACCTTGCTTATGTGGCATGTGGAAGAACGGAAGGTTATTTTGAACGGAACTTAAAGCCCTGGGATTATGCGGCAGGACTTTTGCTGGTGCAGGAAGCCGGTGGAATGGTAACGGACTTTCTGGGAAATAAAGTAGATTTTACGGCACCATCAGCTATTGTGGGCAGTAATGGTGCCATTGGAAAAATACTGGTGGAAAAATATTTAAACTGCTAGGATATCATTTTAAAGAAGATAGTAAATTGAAAATACGGCGGTATTATGCGAAAGACATAATGCCGCCGTATTTTTTGTGTGAGGTTTTTTACTGTGCTTTTACAAAACTTTTACTGCGATTTGGTAGAAGGTGTGTTGGTAAAGGGGTATTCTTTTACCTGTAGCTGTCAGACAGCTTGGAAAATGAGGAGAGCAGATGAAGAAGGTTCTTTGTGAAAATTTAGCAGATGACTTAAAAGAAAATATAAAAGAAGGAACATGGAAAGTAGGAGAGCGTCTTCCGGGTGAATTAGAACTGGTGCATATATACGGTGTGGGAAGGTCTACGGTAAGGGAAGCACTTCATATCTTACAAGAGCAGAAAATGATTCAGAAGCGCAATGGGGTGGGCACCTTTGTCATAGCGGCATCTCCGAGAATTGATAATCCGCTGCTTCGGTTAGATTCTGTGGGAAAGATGATTACAGCGGCAGGTTATCAGCCTAAAAGTGTGAGATATAAAGTATTTCACACTACGGCAGATGATGAGATGGCACAAATGCTGAAACTCGAAAATGGAGAAGCTGTAGTTGTGATTAACAGAGGAAGAACTGCAGACGGACAGGCAGTGGCATTTTCCTACAACATTATGCCGGAAAAATATGTGAAAGATGCCTTTGACAGCGGCTTAGAGGAAAGTATTTTTGAAACCATGAAAAAATGCGGTATGAGAATGGAGTACGCATTAACAGAAATTTGCGGCATGGATATGCAAAAGAAGTGGGATGCGGCAGCAACAGAATTTTTAGCGGGACCGGTGGTGCTTTTAAAACAGCTTCACTATGAGACGGAGGGGCGTCCGGTACTCTACTCTTACGATTATCTGAATACAGAAGTGGTAAAACTTGGAATAAGGAGGGATATGATTTGAATTGTCTTAATGTTGCACATGCCGGTTTTGAAGGATTAAAAGCAAATTCTATAGAGTCTGTTTGGGCGGCGGCAAAAATGCCCTTTGATGTCCTTGAGGTGGATGTCAGGAAAGATGGCAGGAAACTTTATCTGTCCCATGAATTTCGGGGAAATTCGGAAGAATGTGCCGATTTGAAGGACGTATTGGAGTGGGTTCTAAGGGAAGCACCGGAGAAAAAAATCGGGCTGGATTTAAAGGAGCCGGTGTTTGATGAAACGATGGAGCTCATCAGGGAGTTTAATATGGGAAAGAACATTATTTTTTCGGGAAGCCTGTTTTTAAAGGATTTACAGAAAGACAGAGCTGGGAGCTGCATTTTTTATAATGTGGAAAACAGTCTGCCGGAGATGGAAAGCCTCAGTGAGGTAGCAAAAGCAGCAACGTCTTATGGGGCAGATGGCTTAAATATGGATTACCGCATGTTGAATGAAAAAAATATAGAGGAAATAAAGACATTTGGAATTTTGGCAGCAGTGTGGACGGTGGATGACAAAGACGATATGGAGCGGATGCTTAAAGCAGGAGCAGATAGTATTACAACAAGATATCCGCTGAAATTGGCAGAACTGATAAATGCGGAAAGAGATAAGAGTGAAATTTGTATATAGATGATTTGCAGGTTTGGAAAGGAAATAGATTTTTATGAAACGAATTTATGCAGTACTGAAATATTTGGTTCTGGCAGTGGTATTAATCTGGACAATATTTCCAATTTATTGGATGTTTTCTCTGGCAATCAGGGATAATGAAGAAATGATGGGAATGGTTTCCCTTCTGCCCCACAGCTTTACATTAGTACATATACAGGAATTGTTCACGGAAAAGGGGGTTGGGATGGCAATTATAAACAGTCTTGAGGTGGCTGCAGCTTCTTTAGTAATTGCACTTTTATGTGGTATTCCCTGTGCCTACATATTTTCACGGAAGAGAATAAAATACAGAATGCGTACACCTATGATGGGCTGGGTGCTACTTATTCGGGTTTTGCCACCTATTGCATTTGCAATCCCTCTTTATACAATGATGAATTATTTGGGATTGATTGGAACAAAAATTCCGATTATTTTATCACATATTCTACTTAATATGCCCTTTATCATATGGTTTCTAATCAGCTTTTTTGCCGGTACGCCGGTTGACATAGAGGAAAGCGCAAGAGTGGACGGCGCGGGAAACTGGATTGTTTTTTCAAAGATTATTCTGCCCCTTGTGGCACCGGGAATTGCAGCAGTTGCAATTTTATCATTTATGACTTCCTGGAATGAATATCTTTATGGAGTGATTTTTGTACAGGATCCCCAAGAGTTTACGATACCTCTTGTGCTTTCGACCATGAATTCAGAGCAGGAACTGACCCAGTGGGGAACTGTGGCAGCAGGAGGTGTAATGTCATTGATACCGATTATCATTTTTGTGATATTTGCCCAGGATTATCTGATTTCTGGTCTGTCAGGCGGAGCGGTAAAAGAGTAACTTATGAAACATGAAAATGTGCAAAATGGAGGAACAAAATGAAAAAGAAAAAAATTGCAGCATTAACAATGTGTATGACAATGGCAGCGTCTATGATGATAGGTTGTGGTTCTGATAGCCAGAGCGCATCTACCGGAAATGAGGCAGAAGAAACGAAGACAGCGGAGACATCCGGAGAAGAAGGAACCGTGACAGAGAATCCGGCAAAGGAAAACAAGGTGGCATCGGGTGAAACAGTGAAACTTACTATTGCGGCAAGGGGTGGTTCTCATGTAGATGTTATCAATGCGGTAAAAGAGAAATTTGAGCAGGAAAATAATGTAGAAATTGAAGTGTTAGGATTAGAGGCAGCAGATTTAAAACAGAAGGTAGCATTAGATGCTATGAATGAGGAAGGAACATACGATATTGTTATGATTGATGATCCGGTAATGCCTGAATTTACCGAAAACAATGTTTTGTTAAATCTTACTGCAGAAGGATATGAGGATGACAGTGACTTTCTTACAGCTTCTCTTGCTCTTGGTAAAAATCCCTATGGAACAGGTGATACCTATGCACTTCCGTTTTCAGGAAATGTACAGCTTTTGTTCTACAACAAAGATGTTTTAGTGGAACTGGGAAAAGAAGTGCCGGAAAGCTGGGCAGAAGTACTTGAGATTAGCCAGGCAGCAAAAGATTCCGGCAAAAACGGATATATCATTCGTGGACAGCAGGGAAATCCAATTGTTTCAGATTATTTGCCGTTACTTTGGGCTTATGGTGGGGATGTGTTTGATGAAAACTGGAATGTAACCGTAGACTCCACAGAAGCAAAAGAAGCAATGCAGATGTATCTTGATTTACTTGAAACCGGTGCAAATTATGAGAAAAACGATATGGTTTCCTCTATTTCCGGTGGCAGCAGTACGATGGGATTAGGCTGGCCGTCATGGTTTATTACAGATGGTAGCGCTGCGGCAGATTATGCAGTAATTCCGGCAAAAGCAGAAACAGAATCAGAAAGCTATGCTTCCGGTGAAATCGGAAACTGGATGATGGGTATTCCGGCAAACTGCCAGCACAAAGAGATTGCCATTGAATTGTTAAAGTACCTCACCAGTGAGGAAGTACAGAGAACAGCCGTGGATGTAGGTGCGGTTCCTACCAGAAATAGTGTATTTGCGGATGCAGAAATTCTTGCGAAATACCCATATTTAGAAACTCTTCAGGCAGGAACAGAGAATTCTGTTGTAAGACCAAGAACGGCAAAATGGTCTGCTATTGAGGAAGCATACGGAGCAGAACTTTCTAATATTGTGGCAGGAACCAAAAACATCGAACAGGGACTTGCTGATGCAAAGACAGCGATTGAAGGTATTATGAGCCAGAATTAAATCAGAAAATGAGAGGATAGATTTAGAAAGTGAAAAGTAGCAGGAGAATAGTTACCGTGAAAAAGGAGAAACAGGGATTTGCATATGCAATGACATTACCGGCGATTGTGGTATTGATTGCCCTAAGCGTATTTCCGTTGGGATATACCATAAAAAACAGTTTTACAGATTACTATTTGTTAGCGCCGGATAAGGCAAAGTGGGTGGGATTTTCTAATTACATACAGATTGTAAAAGACCCGTTTTTCCGGCTGACGGTAAAGAATACGCTTTTGTTCACTGTAGTGGGAGTGTTCTTTGAGACTACCCTCGGCATTGTGTTGGCGGTATTTGCAGACAGCTTTAAAAAGGGAAAAAAATTACTGCGAATACTGTTGATGCTTCCGATGCTGTTACCACCGGTAACTGTGGCATTGGTGTGGCAGACCATGTTTTCTAATAATAATGGTATCTTGAATCAGATATTGGGATTTATAGGGATGACACCGGTGAACTGGCTGCAGGATGTAAAAACAGCATTGCCGTCAATTTTAGTGATAGATATCTGGCAGTATACGCCGTTGGCATTTTTGCTTGCATATGCTTCCATTCAGACGGTTTCTACAGAACAGTATGAAGCAGCTTCCTTAGACGGAGCAAATGGTTGGAAAAGATTCTGGTATATTACTTTGCCAAATATTTTAAGCGGTGTCCGTATGGTGGTATTGCTACGGGTAATAGATACCTTCCGATTGTTTGATAAGGTAAATATTTTGACGAAGGGTGGACCGGCGAACTCCACAGCTACCATTACACAGTATATTTATCAGTATGGAACGAAAAACTTCCAGATGGGTTATGCTTCGGCGGCTTCTATGATAATGACAGTGATTGTGGTGTTAATGTCAGCAGTCTATTTAAAACAGTCGTTAAAAGAGATGAAATAAAGAAATAAAAACGTCCGGCAGTGAAGAAAAATTAATTCACTGTCGGACGCTTTTTGCCTACCGGAAATTACCGCTCCATCTTCCAGATAGCTGCAGAATAAGGGGGTAACTCGCTTCCACCACCGAAGTCATGTGGGGTATCGGTGATTAACTCCTGTGCCGTGCCACAGCCTGCATCAAAGTGAGCCATATATGGTGCGTCCTCTGCATTGATAGCAACAAGGATACGCTCATGCTCACTTTTGCGCTCAAAAATACACTGTTTGTTGGTTAGAACCACAGAACGGAAATCGCCGTAATTTAATGCTTCGGAAGATTTCTTGATTTCTGCAAGGCGGCTTATGAAATCCGTCAGTTCCGTCCATTCCGGTGCGTCAAAGCAGGCGCGCAGTGCCGGGTCACCTTCTTCTTTGCGGGCTTTTGCACCCCATTCGCTGCCATAGTAGACACATGGAATACCTGGCATACCGAAAGCTAAGGTGTAGATTAACGGCAGATGCTTTTCATTCTCCAATAGGCTTGCGATACGGCTTACGTCGTGATTGTCTACGAAGGAGAGTAAGTGCTTGCCTCTGTAAAGCGTCCAGTTTTCAGGACCGAATTGCCGCAGCAGGGAGTGGTTGATTTCAAACATATTCATGCTGTTAAAGCTGGAATAAAGTCCCTTATAGCACTCATAGTTCGTGACAGAGTGAAGCATTGCATCATTCATAATCTGATTATAGTCGCCGTGGAGCGTTTCTCCTACTAAGAAGAAGTCCTGTTTTAAACCGTCGCAGAAAGTACGGAGCCGGCGCAAAAAATCATGGTCAAGACAGTAGGCAACGTCAAGCCGCAGACCGTCGATATCAAATTCTTCCACCCATCCTTTGATGGCAGAGAAAATGTGTTGTACGACTTCTTCGTTTCGAAGGTTGATTTTTACCAAATCGTAGTTTCCTTCCCAGCCTTCATACCATAAGCCGTCATTGTAATTAGAGTTGCCGTCAAAATTTAAAAAGAACCAGTCTTTATAAGGGGATTCCCATCTGTTTTTAAGAACATCCTCAAATGCCCAAAAACCTCGTCCGACGTGGTTAAAAACACCGTCTAATACTACTTTGATGTTTTCTTTGTGAAGGTTGTCACATACCTCCTTAAAATCCTCGTTGGTGCCCAGACGAGTATCAATTTTGGTGTAATCTCTGGTGTTATACCCGTGAGTATCGGATTCAAAGACCGGTGAAAAATAGATGGCATTGGCGCCTAATTTTTTGATATGGGGAATCCAGTCATTAACCTTTGTGATACGATGCTCTAATACCCCATCATTTTCAAAGGGTGCACCGCAGAAACCTAACGGATAAATCTGGTAAAATACACTTTCATAAGCCCACATAAAAAGTACCTCCTAGTAGTTTAAAATGTTTTAATATCTATCTGCTGATAGAAAAAGGGGTGTCCTTTCTTTAGACATCCCTTATAAAACTAATTTTTTTTGCTGCTCATATCCTTTGATTTTTTAGAGCAGGCACGCTGTGCAGTGATGACCGCATCACGGAAACCGGCTTTTTCTAAAGCTGCTACGGCTTCAATGGTGGTACCGCCGGGCGAGCAGACAGCATCTTTTAAGACACCGGGATGTTCTCCGGTCTCTAAGACCATTTTTGCAGCACCGTATACGGATTGGGCAGCAAATTTATATGCCTGTGCTCTGGGCATTCCGTCGGCAACTGCAGCGTCTGCCATTGCCTCAATAAAGAGATAGACATAGGCAGGTGAGGAGCCGGAAACACCTACTACGGCATCAATCAGATTCTCTGGAACCACTTCCGCCTTTCCGAAGCAGGAGAAGATTTCTGATATCTCATTTAATTCATCTGCAGTCACATTTTTATTGGCACAAAGAGCGCTCATTGCCTCTCCTACCAGAGCAGGAGTATTAGGCATGGCACGGACAAGTTTGATTTCCTTTCCGAATGCTTCCTCTATGGCAGAAATTGTCTGTCCTGCTGCAATGGAAACAATGACACTGCTGCTTTTGATATGACTTGCAATCTGAGGGATTACCTCACTGAATTTGTTAGGCTTTACCGCAAGAAATAGGATATCACTGCGTTCTGCAACGGTTTCGTTGGAAAGTGTTGTCTCAATGGAAAATCTGTTTTTGATTTTTTCTAGGGTGTCAAAAGAATGGGCACTGGCAATTACCTGACTGCTTGTGGCAAGTGAGGAATTTAAAATACCGCCAATCATGGCACTTCCCATGTTTCCGGCACCAATAAAACCGATAATTTTGTCAATCATAATGCACGTACCTTTCATAAATTTTTATATATCTTAATCCTAGTTTATTTTGCCTAAAACGTCAACTATTTCTGCCCGGCGCAGGGAATTTAGGAAGCCGGGAAGCCGGCTTTGCGATTGACAAAAAAGTAAAAAAGTTCTATATTTGTATTAAATAATTTGGAAGTTTTGACGAAGGTGTCTGGGCATGTTGTCCGGGTGCCTTTTTTGTTTTACAGGATAAACCTTGCTGAATTAACGTATAAAAGTAATTAAGAAAGAGGGCATGAAGTTATGGTAAGATGCAGGGATATTTGCCAGATGAATTTAGATGGAATGTGGCTGCTTGCCGGGGAGGCAGGACTTGACCGGGTGGTGTCATGGACTTATGTGGTCATGTCAAGACCCTTCGCTGATCATATGAATCAGGGGGACTTTGCCCTTTGTAGCGTGGACTTTAAACATTTCGACTGGCATGAGGTAGAAAAAGTCATGCGGGAATTGAACGATTTAAAAATTTCCGGTTTTGCTGTTTCCATCAGGGATGAGATAGAGCCGGTTCCGAAACGCATTCTAAAGCTGGCAGAGGAACTTTCCCTACCTTTGTTTCAGATACGTTGGAAAAAAGCGTCGTTTGTGGATATTGCACAAAGTATCGGTAATTATATTATGGAGGAGAACAACAAGGCAAACCGTAAGGGGGAATTTCTTTACAATCTGTTATTCGGTTATGATATTAATGAGAGGTATATTGCCAAAATAGCAGGTCTTTTTGGCATGGACTTTTCTATTCCGCGCCGTGTAGGAATTATTGTGGTGGACAGGGTATATGGGGATAATCTGGAAAATGACGAGCACACCTACAATTATTACATGAGCTGCATGACAAAACTGATTTCTGATATGAAGGATGCCACATTGTTTATGAATTTTTTAAATAAAGGGGTGCTGCTGTTTCCCGATTATGAGGATGATAGAATTATCAAGCAGTTAGAGCATATTTTAAATCAGTTAGATGATAATACACAGTTTCGGGAGAGAATGAAAAGTACTTGTATTTTAGGACGACCTTATCTGAATCCACAGGATTACGGAAAAAGCTATCAAGAGGCGAAAAGTCTGATTTGTAAGAAAGATGCTCTCACTAATTCTCAGAAGAAAAAGGTAATCAGCAGCAGTATGATGGGAATTTACAAATTCCTTTTCGCCAATGGGAATAAAGAGGAAATCCAGGCATATTGTGAAAAAAGACTTCGCAGACTTGAAGAATATGACAGTGCAAACAATACAGATTTGATTGACACGTTTCTTGCCTATTATATGAACGGATTCAATATCAGCAAGACGGCAACAGCGTTATTTATTCACAGAAATACATTACAGTATCGGCTTTCTAAGATATCGGAGCTTTTGGATATGGAGTTGGATGATTACATGGAATATTTAGAAATGATAAACTGCATTATGGTAAAGAAACTGATGTTTTCATAGGAAACTGTATAGTTCTAGTATTGCGTATCTTCTATAAAGTGCAAGGACTAATTTGTGCAAAGTGAACAATGGGTTTTGGTTAAGTTAAATATTGAAGCAGAATGGCTGTTTGAATACAATAAGTTTAAATTTTTCGTAAAGAAAAATGAAAATAACATGTTTCAGACAACGAAGGCGTTATGAATTCCAACAGGAATGTCATAGCGCTTTTTTCGTTCCAGAGAAAAGCGGGCGGAACAGAAAGGAGCAAATTATGAAGAAAAAATTAGTAGCAGGTTTATTAACAGTATCCATGACAGCAGCATTATTTGCAGGATGTGGCAGTAAGGAGGAGACAGCAAGTACTTCCGATAATGCAGCAGTGACAGACGAAAGTACAGATAAGACAACAGAAACAGCAGAGGCAGCGTCAACAGGTGGAAGTTATGAAGAGAAAAAGGTACTTAGGGTAGCAATGGAATGTGCGTATGCGCCGTTTAACTGGACACAGGAAACAGAAGAGGTGGCAAACGGTGACAAGGCAGTAAAAATTACAAACAGTGACGGGTATGCTTACGGTTATGATGTAAAGACAGCTCAGATGTTAGCAGATACGCTTGGATGGGATCTTGAGATTTACAAAACCGAATGGAGCGCCATTGTTTTAGGTCTGGATGCAGGAGATTATGACTGTATTATCGGTGGTATGTGTTACAGCGAGGAGAGAGATAAGACACTTGATTTCACAACGCCATACTATATCAGAGACGTGGTACTTACAGTAAAGGAGGACGGGCCTTATGCAGATTTCACGGATGTCAGCCAGTTTGACGGAATGAACCCGACTGTTACCACACAGATTGGAACCAACTTCCCGAACTACTATTCACAGATTCCGACAGCAGTGGAAGGAACACAGTACGAGACGACTTCCGAAGTATTTATGGCAGTAAAATCAGGTACTGCTGATATCAGCGTAATCGACTATCCGACTTCCAAATCAGCAGTTGACACCATGTCAGGTCTTAAAATCTTAGATATTGAACTGCCATGTCCTTCCGAAAACTCAAATGATGTATGTATCGCAGTAAGAGAGGGCGACACAGAGTTGAAAGAGTTATTACAGGGGGCTTTAGAAGAAAACGGCTGGATCACAGACAATAAAGCAGATTTTGATGCACAGATGGATGAGATGTTAGAAGTACAGCCATCCTCAAATTAGAAAATGTCAGGAGGTGTCATTCATGGGAGAATTGACCTTACTATTAGCGACAGCTACACCGGGTGCAGACAGCGGAAGTATAGAGTGGGCAGTATTTATTGCACAGAAATATGCAAAGATGTTTCTGAATGCAACATGGACGACATTGTATGTAGCGGTAATTGGTACGATTGTGGGCTTCCTGTTAGGGTTCCTGGTTGGTGTGATAAACACCAGCCGGGTGCATCCGGAGGATTTCATATTGAAGCGGATTTTTTCAAAATTACTGAAGGCAATTGTGGTGGTCTATGTGGAGGTATTCCGGGATACGCCGATGATTGTACAGGGCATGATCATCTATTACGGTTTGAGACAATCTGATGTGGAGATTGCTCCGGTGGTGGCAGGTATCCTTGTTACAGTATTAAATACAGGCGCCTATATGGGAGAGACCGTCCGTGCAGGTATTAATTCCGTGGATAAAGGGCAGGAGGAAGGCGCTCTTGCTATGGGAATGTCCCACATTAAAGCAATGCTTCATGTCATATTGCCCCAGGCATTCCGCAATGTCATTCCTGAAATGGGAAATACTTTTGTAAACAATCTGAAGATGACATCTGTCTTAAATGTTATTGGTGTTTCCGAACTTTTCCTGATGGCAAAGACCGCGGGTGGTTCTTATTACAAATATTATGAGTCCTATCTTGTCATTGCGGCAATCTACTTTGTACTCTGCTTTGTATTTAACCGGCTGTTTGCTCTGTTAGAAAAGAAGTTAGAGGGAAAATCAGACTATGTATTAGCAACGGAGTACTTAGATAACGAGTAGGAGGGATTATTATGTCAGAACCGATTATAAAAGTGGAAAACTTAAGAAAGAGTTTTGGTGACCATGAAGTATTGAAAAAAATTGATTTTGAAATAAGCAAAGGAGAGGTTATCTGTATCATTGGTTCCTCCGGTTCAGGAAAATCCACACTGCTTCGGTGTATCAATCATTTAGAGAAACCGACTTCCGGGGAAATTCTATTTCACAATGTAGCAGTAAAAAATACACAGCATTCCCTTTCAGAGTACCGTGCCAAAGTGGGAATGGTATTTCAGTCCTTTAATCTTTTTAATAACATGACGGTTTTTGATAACTGTATGTCCGGCACCAGAAAAGTGTTGCACTTAGACAAAGAGGAGTGTAAAAGCAGGGCAATCAATCATCTAAAACAGGTGGGGATGGCGCCTTATATTCATGCGAAACCGGCGCAGCTTTCCGGCGGACAAAAACAGCGTGTAGCCATCGCCAGAGCACTCTGCATGAACCCGGAAGTACTGCTTTTTGACGAACCTACCAGTGCTCTTGACCCAGAAATGGTGGGAGAGGTTTTAAACGTTATGAAAAAGTTAGCGAGCGAGGGGCTTACCATGATTATTGTCACCCATGAAATGGAGTTTGCAAAAAATGTTTCTACCAGAACGATTTTCATGGATGACGGCTATGTGGTGGAGGATGACGCACCGCAGAATTTGTTTACAAATCCTAAGAATCCGAGAACCAGAGAGTTTTTGAGACGCTATATGGAAAGTTGAAAGGTGTGGTGGATGATATGAAAAATTATGTGATTACGGTGGCACGAGGCTTTGGCAGCGGCGGAAAACAGATCGCAAGCAGACTGGCAAAAGAGCTTGGCATTCATTGTTATGAAAATAGAATTTTAACTTTGGCTTCCCAGATGAGTGGGCTTGATGAACAGCTTTTTCGGGAAGTCAATGAGAAAATGAGAGATAAGAAAGTGTCTTCTTTTTTGAGGGGGCTTCCCATTACTAGTAAGCCAAAGCCGGAAGAAGGAGAGTTTGTTTCCGATGAAAAACTCTATGAACTGCAAAAACAGATTATCGAGCAGTTAGCAGACAGTGAATCCTGTGTGATTGTGGGGAAATGTGCAGACTGGGTGTTAAAAGGCCGGGATAATGTGGTGAGCATTTACATTGAAGCTCCGAGACGTTTCTGTGTGAAAGAGATTATGGAGCGCATGGGTGTGAATGAGGCGACTGCCCACAAATCGATTGAGCAGACGGATAAGTACCGGGCGGCATATTATGAACATTACACCGGAGGCAATTATTGGACAAACCCGGTAAATTATGACATGACCCTAAATAGCGAGAGAGTGGGGATGGATAACTGTGTAAATATCATTCTGGACTATCTGAAAATGAAGTTTCCTGATATGAAATTTCCGGAAAAGGAAGAAGTGAAAAGAGAAACAACAGAGAACTCATAAACAGGATGAATGACAGGAATGGAATTTGAAATGAATGCCGTTATCGGTTGTGTGAAATAGGAAAGGGATGAGTAGATGTTTCGATTAGATCATCGGATTTGTGTTGTGACCGGTGTGGGCAATCCCACCGGTATCGGGTTTGGTTGTGCAAAACAGTTAGGCTTAGCGGGTGGAGCATTAATTGTTACAGCAACAACAGCACGGATTTTTGACCGGGTAAAAGAGTTAAAAGCGCTTGGAATTGAAAAGGTGGAAGGGTATGTCATTAATCTATGTGACAGGGAAGCCGTTAAAGGAATGGTTTCAGAAGTTAAGGACAGATACGGAAAAATTGATGTTCTTATCAACAATGCGGGAAATGCTTCTCTTGCAGACCGGGCAAAGGGAGATACTCATGCAAATTTAGCAGAGATGGATTACAAAACGTGGGATGCCATTATTGAGAGAAACCTAACTCTCACCTATAACGTCACCAGTGAGGTATTAAAGGTTATGCGGGAAAAACAGTACGGGCGTATCGTATTTATTTCTTCCGTGACAGGACCTTTAGTAACCCACATGGGAGTTTCGGCGTATGGTGCAGCGAAGGCGGGCATCACGGCACTCAGTAAAAGCATTGTCTATGAGGAAGGAAAAAATAATATTATATCAAACTGCATCCTGCCCGGATGGATTGCCACGGGAGTGCTGACACCAGACAGGTTAGCCGCAGGAAGCAAAAACCCATTAGGAAGACCGGGAAATCCGGAGGAAGTCGGGAATCTTGCCCTCTATCTTGCTTCGGAAGAAAATTCCTATGTGGCAGGCCAGGACATCGTCATTGACGGCGGAAACTGGATACAGGAAATGAAATAAAAAAGGAGGAACCTATTATGAGAATCGAGGAACACCCTATTTTAGGGAAACCTGAAGAAAGAAAAAAAGTAACATTTACATATGATGGAAAGCAGTTAGAGGGCTATGAGGGAGAACCCATTGCAGCAGCATTAAAGGCAGCAGGGGTTATGGTACACAGACACACCAAAAAAGGCAGCCCTAGAGGCATTTTCTGTGCCATCGGAAGATGCACCGACTGTGTCATGGTTGTAGACGGAAAGCCCAACATCCGTACCTGCGTCACCCCATTGACGGAAGGTATGCAGGTCAAGACACAAAACGGCTGCAAGTAAAGAAGAAACGAAAGGAATGAGCATATGAAACGATATGAACTGATAGTGATCGGAGCCGGCCCTGCAGGCTTATCCGCAGCGATTGAGGCTGCAAAGGCGGGAATGAAAGTCATTGTTTTTGATGAAAATGCAAGACCAGGAGGCCAGCTGTTTAAGCAGATACATAAATTTTTCGGATCTAAGGAGCACAGGGCAAAGGTCAGAGGCTTTAAAATCGGAGAGGATTTGTTAAAGGAAGCAGAAGAAGCCGGTGTTACGGTACAGCTTAACGCAACGGTGGTAGGTCTTTATCCGGAAAAGGAAGTCAATGTCAGAATCGGAAATGA
>JAQXGQ010000042.1 GCA_029006795.1 Clostridiales bacterium
TTATTATAAGTATACATATTATGGTCAAAAATAACCAGTGTATCTTTCGGAAATTCTCTCCGCAAAAACTGCAGTTCATCAAAGCTTTTTACCACAAAACCGTCTAATCCACTGTTCTTCCATTCTTCCGTTTCTTGCTTATAACCTTCTGCAGTGTCCCGGCGGAATACAGCAGGCATCACATAAAATACTCTTTTTCCCTCTTTATGGATACGTGCCACATCCATTTCTAACATTTTTACTCTGTTCTGTTTCGGATAACAGCTGCTGTCTAAATAGATATCCGACACCTCTTTAAAGCTGCAGACTACTTCTAACTGTTCTCTGCGTTCAATGGAAACTGCCAGATTTTTTTTGCTAAAAGTCTTTTTTTCTATCTCCTTCCATGCCATCTGCTCTGTCTGCTTTTCAGGTGTCAGACGGTGATTGTTTTTTGTTAATTCTTCACTTAATTTTTCTAACACATCCCGTCTTAACTGATTTAATGCCTGTACTGGAAGAAAGATATCCTCCTCCATCTCAATGGTAAGCTCTGAGAACTCATAAGGTGTATTGCCAGTTTTCCTAAGATTGCTTTCTACCTTTTCTCTTGTCAGAGGCTGCTTTCGTGCTGACTGCGGTATTTCTCCCTTTGCCTGTACACTGATGTTTCCCAATGACACCTCTAGCATAGCAGGAAATTCTTTCAAAAGTCTTAACTTTCCTTTGATTTTTTCTTTTATTTCTGCTCTGACATACTTCTTTCGTATTTCTTCCTGAAGCGTCTCATTTCCTTTGGCATGATTTGGCTTTTGGAATGTAATCATATCTTTTCCATTATGTCTGCGATAATAACCGTCCGTAAAACCGCTGCGGTTTCCGAAATCAAATAACTTCTGCATATCTTCTTTTGTCACATGATACTGTTCCTTCGCTTTCCCGTAATCCCCGAGTTTTTCCAAAGCAGACAGATACTTATCGATATAGCTGCGGTAAACAGATACCACACCGGCTGCATACTCTGCCTGTTTCATTCTGCCTTCAATTTTAAAAGAATAGATTCCACAGTCTATCAGTTCCGGCAACCATTCTATGGTACACATATCCTTTGGGCTTAAAATATAATTTTCTTTTAATTTTTGTCCTCTTGACATCAAAACCGGTTTCTTCTTTTCATCGCACACCTCATAAGGAAGACGGCAGGGTTGGGCACATCTGCCCCTGTTTCCGCTCCTGCCCCCAATCATACTACTTAGAAGACATTGCCCGGAATAGCAATAGCATAGTGCACCATGAATAAAACTCTCGATTTCAATGTCCACATGGTCGTGAATGTCCCGTATTTCTTCAAAGGACATTTCCCGCGCTGTCACTACCCGGTTTGCTCCAAGCTCTTTCATCAATTCTGCTCCATAGCGGTTTGTGATGGTCATCTGGGTGCTGGTATGGATATCTAAACCCGGAAATGCCTCTCTGATAAAGGAAAGCGCACCGATATCCTGTACAATTACCGCATCTAACCCCTGTTCATAGTACGGCAAGAGATACTCATAGAGCTGTGTTTCTAATTCCTGTTCCTTAAAAAGTGTATTTACGGTCAGATATAGCTGTCTTCCATGAATATGGGCATAGTCGATAGCTCTTTTTAGTTCTTCTTCCTTGAAATTATCGGCATATGCTCTTGCACCAAACTGACTTCCACCAAGATATACCGCATCTGCTCCGGCATTTATGACTGCCTGAAACGTCTCGTATGAACCTGCCGGCGCTAATAATTCTATTTTTCTCTCTCTTGTCTCAGACATCTCTGTTATCCCTTTCTCTATGACGCAAAAGAGGACGAAATTACTCTCGTCCCCCACCATTATGATTTTCTGCTGTCTTTTTCTCTTTTTTATCCGGAAGTTTTCCTAAAAGTGATTCCTCTAGGGAAGCCTCCAATCTCGCTTTATTTAACAGAAGCTCCTTATTCTCAGCTTCTAATTTTTTCAACTCTTTCTCATCGCTTTCTGTCTTAATCTGATTGGAAATTAAATCATGTTTTAAATCATAGATTTCTTTTTCTTTTGCCTCTAACTGCTGTTCAAGTTTTTCCACCTGAGCCTTTGCCTTAAAATAATCATCCGCAATGTTTAATTCCAGCAGTGTCGCTTTCATATCCACCGGAAGTCTCTTATATCCTTCTGTATTGTCAAACTCGCCAAGTTTATTGTTGATGTAAGTGGCTACTCTCTGTAAATATTCTTCTCCCTCGTATCCGCTTAACGTATAAACCTTTCCTCCAATAATCACTTCTGCGCTCGTTTTTTCTGACATAACAATCTTCCTCCTCGACGTGCCAACCCCTGCTGTCTCTAAAGTCTTTGCTTTTCTTCCTTCGGGTTATGAATCACTTTCTTCATTATATATTTTCTTTCCGAGAAAATCAACTGTTTTGGCGGGTCAGGCCAAAATGCTGATAGGCAAAATCAGTCACCACCCGCCCTTTCGGTGTACGATTTATAAAACCATTTTTTACCAGATAAGGCTCATAGACATCTTCAATGGTTCCCGCATCTTCTCCTAGTGCCGCTGCTAACGTATCAAGCCCCACAGGCCCGCCTGTAAATTTTTCTATGATAAGCATGAGAATATTTCTATCGTTCTGGTCTAATCCCATCTTATCCACCTCTAACAAGTCCAGGGCAAAGGATGCTACTTCTTTTGTTATTTTGCCGTCGTATTTGACTTCTGCAAAATCTCTTACCCGCTTTAACAAGCGATTGGCAAGACGCGGTGTTCCCCTTGATCGTCTTGCTAACTCAAAGGCTCCTTCCTCCTCTATCTCCACCCCAAGCGTCCTTGCAGAATGAAGAATAATGGTCTTTAATTCCTCCACCGTATAAAATTCCAAATGATGTACCACACCAAAACGGTCACGAAGAGGTGCTGATAAGAGTCCTGCTCTTGTTGTCGCTCCTACCAGAGTAAACTTCGGCAAATCCAGACGGATAGAGCGGGCGGTGGCTCCTTTTCCAATCATAATATCAATGACATAATCCTCCATAGCAGGATAAAGCACTTCCTCCACCTGACGGTTCAAACGGTGAATTTCATCCACGAAAAGGACGTCCCCCTCCTGGAGATTACTCAGAATTGCCGCCATCTCTCCCGGCTTTCCGATTGCCGGTCCCGAAGTAATCTTCATGTGAGTTCCCATCTCATTGGCAATAATGCCGGCAAGGGTGGTTTTTCCTAATCCCGGAGGTCCGTAGAACAGTACATGGTCTAATGCTTCGCCCCTCTGTTTTGCTGCTTCAATATATACTTTTAAATTTTCCTTCGCTTTCTGCTGACCGATATAATCATCTAGGGTCTGGGGACGAAGACTTTTTTCGATTTTTAAGTCCTCTTCCTGCACCTGGGTCGATATGACTCGTTTTTCCATCTGCCACCTCACGCCATATGTTTCTTTCCTTTTTTGAAACGGTTCCACTCATATATGATTTATGAAATCAAAATATATTTTTTCTGTTTTTATCAGATAAATGCCATGTTTTTCAGTGCCTGCTTCAAGATATCCTCCACATCCGTCTCTTCGGTAATCTCGATTCCGTTTAAGGCTTTTAACGCCTCGGAAGAAGAATATCCCAGTGCCACTAATGCCTGCACCGCCTCATTTTTTGCGCCCTTTGCCTTTTCCACTGCCGCTTCCTGTACATGTTCTAATTTCTGCTCAAAAGCATCTTCTAGGCTTAATTTATCTTTTAGTTCCAAAATAAGTCGCTGCGCTGTTTTTGCTCCTACTCCCGGTGCTTTTGCAATTGCCTTCGCATCATCTCCTAATACGGCAAACCGCAAATCGTCTGTCGTCATTACCGATAAAATCGCTAACGCTCCCTTTGGCCCGATACCGCTGACCCCTAACAGAAGTTTAAAGACCTTAAGTTCGTCCTTCGTCAAAAATCCAAAAAGCAGCATGGCATCTTCTCTGATGTGCAGATAAGTATAGACTTTTATTTCTTCCCCTAAGGACGGAAGATACCGAAAGGTCTGCCCCGTAGTGTAAATATGATAACCCACACCGTTTGCCTCTACCACCAGGGCATCTTCTTCCATTTCTGTCAATGTTCCCTTGATATATGAATACATGATTTCCTCTTTTCTGCAATTACGCTCAAAAGATAATTGCCTGCTTTTGTCTCTGTCAAAATCTATCCCCTACCCGGACGATTGTTTCCTTGGCCGCAATTCCTATCAAAAATCCCGTTACAAATCCGGCAATCAGCAGTACCGGCAGATAATAAAAAATGTTATAATTTTCTACCACCAATGCCGCCACTGCTATCTGACCTATGTTATGAAAAATTCCTCCGCTGACACTGACAGGAAGCACACTAAATTTTCCTGTGCGTTTTAACAGTACCATCACAAGAAAACTTAAAACTCCTCCTGCTAAACTGTACAAAATACTAAACATATTTCCGAACAAAAATCCGGCAAGTACAATCCGAAGAACCGAGACACAAAATGCCTCCTTCGTCCCCACACAGTAAAGCAACAGCACTATCACCACATTAGTCAGCCCTAATTTTACACCGGGTATCCCAAAGTAGAAAGGAATCAGAGACTCCACATAACTGCAGATTAATGCCAATGCCAGAAATATGCCTAAATACGCTACTTTATTTCGCAACCGAATCCAACTCACTTTCTTCACTTCCAAGCACTTCTACCACCACTTTGTTTGGCAGACAGACAATCGTTTCCCCTGTCTTTGAAATGGCTCTCTGATGCACGCACAACTTGTCTGGGCAGTCAGCCTCTGTCATGTCTGCCATTCCGTCTTTGATGATAAGAATATTTGTGATTACGCCATCTGTTTCAATGGGAATTTCCTGATTTTCATCGAGAGAATAGGTGCCATATAAGACACCGTCCACCGTGATTTGCACTTTTGCTCCGTTACTTTTTCCTGTCAGATAAAACACTGCCGCAATCACAAGCAGTATTCCGAAGACAATGCTTAAAAAAATGCGGTCATTCTTTTTCACGATAGCTCTCCTATATAATAAAAGCCCTTGCATTCTGTTAAGGTGACGTCCACAATTTTTCCAATTAAATCCGCACTTCCCGGCAAATGCACAGTGGAATTATTCGAAAGTCGTCCTGTCACAAGATGTTCATCCTGTCCGTTCTGCTCCTCTATTAATACAGGGAGCGTCTGTCCGGTCAGTGCACTCGCTTTCTCCGCAGAGATAGTCTGTACTTCCTTTAACAGTCGGTCAAAACGATTCTTTACTACCTCTTCCGGCACCTGTTCTTCCATGGCTGCTGCCGGAGTTCCTGTCCGTTTTGAATAAATGAAGGTAAAAGCACTGTCATAGCGGACTTTTCGCACCACATCTAAGGTCTCTTCAAAATCCTCTTCTGTTTCCCCCGGGAATCCCACAATAATATCAGTAGTCAAAGCGATATCCGGCACAGCCGCCCTGATTTTTTCCACCAGTTCTAAATAATGCTCCTTGTCATATCTTCGGTTCATCTCTTTTAAGATACGGCTGCTTCCCGACTGTAACGGTAAATGAAGATGTTTACATATTTTTTTGGAATGTTTCATCACTTCAATCAATTGATCGGACAAATCCTTTGGATGAGAAGTCATAAAACGGATACGCTCTAAGCCTTCGATTTTCTCGATTTCCTGCAACAGCTCGGCAAAGCTCATGGGCGTTTCTAAATTTTTTCCATAGGAATTGACATTCTGACCTAAAAGCATGACTTCCACAACACCGTCTGCCACCAGACGCTCAATTTCGCGGATAATCTCTTTCGGTTCTCTGCTCCGCTCCCTGCCCCGGACATAAGGAACGATACAATAACTGCAGAAATTGTTGCAACCGAACATGATGTTGACACCGGATTTAAAGGAGTATTTCCGCTCCACCGGCAAATCTTCTACAATTTTATCCGTATCCTTCCAGATATCAATGGTCATGCTCATGCCTTTTTTGTGCTGTGGTCCAAAGCTGTTTTCCATTGCTGTGGTAATCAGTTCCGCAAATTTGTAAATATTGTGGGTTCCAAAAATCAGATTCACAAAACGATAACTCTGTTTGATTTTCTCCACCACCGTCGGTTCCTGCATCATGCAGCCGCACATTCCAATCATCATAAAAGGATTTTTCTTCTTAAATCCATTCAGATAGCCTAATCTGCCATATACTTTGTTATTGGCATTCTCCCTAACGGTACAGGTATTGTAAATGACGAAATCCGCCTTCTCAGAATCCTCCTCCACATAGCCTACCTTTTCTAAGATTCCTACCAGCTTTTCGGAATCTCTGGCATTCATCTGACAACCGAAAGTAGACACATGAAAAGTCAGCGGGTTTCCCTTCGCCTCAGACAGCTGCTTTACATACTCTTTTGCAATATCCATAAAGTAATACTGGCGTTCCGGTTCCGTCTCCGGTATTTGTTTTTTATCTATGATGTTTAAAACAAATTTCTGTTCCATAAATATCCTTTCATTTTACGGACGCACCTGTCCGTTTCCATAAATAATATATTTCGTACTGGTAAGCGCCTCTAAGCCCATCGGACCTCTTGCGTGAAGTTTCTGGGTACTGATACCGATTTCTGCTCCAAATCCAAACTCAAATCCATCAGAAAATCTTGTAGAAGCATTGACATAAACACATGCTGCATCTACTTCATTTAAGAATTTTTCGGCATTGGTATAATTTTCTGTGATAATCGCCTCAGAATGTCCCGTATTGTAACGGTTGATATGGGCAATGGCTTCTTCTACAGAAGAAACGGTCTTTGCGGAAATCATATAATCTAAATATTCTTTTCCCCAGTCCTCCTCGGTTGCTGGTTTTATCAGTTCTTTTTTTACGGCTCCGTCTTTTTGGGTGGCAGCATAAGTCTTTTCATCCATGTGCATCTCCACGGATTTCGTCTGAAGCGCCTCCGCTAACTTCGGCATAAATTCATCCACAATTTTTTCATGGATAACTAAAGACTCACAGGCATTGCAGACACTGATACGCTGGGTTTTGGCATTCATAATAATCTGAATTGCCATATCAAAGTCTGCACTCTCATCTACAAAAATATGACAGTTTCCGGTTCCTGTTTCAATGACCGGAA
Source organism: Clostridiales bacterium (assembly GCA_029006795.1). Taxonomy (GTDB): domain Bacteria; phylum Bacillota; class Clostridia; order Lachnospirales; family Lachnospiraceae; genus Roseburia. The sequence continues at coordinate 7,117 of JAQXGQ010000042.1, forward strand.
TAGTTGCCTGATTGACCACTGCCTTAATGAGTCCCGCGCCGCCTCTCGGTATCAGCACATCTACATACTCATTCATTTTCATAAATGCAGCTGCTGTCTCTCTGGAAGTATCCTCAATCAAAGAAACTGCTTCCTTTGAAATCTGTTTGCTCTCTAATGCCTTCTGGATAACAGAAACAATAGCAATATTCGAGTGAATAGCGTCACTGCCGCCCTTTAAAATCACCACATTTCCGGTTTTAAAGCAGAGCCCGAAAGCGTCTACGGTAACATTGGGTCTTGCCTCATAAATCATACCCACAACCCCGATTGGCACACGCTTTTTTCCGATACGAAGTCCGTTCGGGCGCTGTTTCATGGAAAGAACTTCCCCGATAGGATCTTCTAACGCAGCCACCTGTAAAAGTCCCTCTGCAATCTGCGCAATTCTGCTTTCATTTAACATCAGACGATCAAGAAGTCCTTCCGGCATATGGTTTTTCTTTCCGTTTTCTAAATCTTTCTCGTTTGCTGCAATGATTTCCGGCGCATGAGCCACCAGTGCCTCTGCCACTGCCTTCAATGCTTCATTTTTCTCATTGGTGCCTAAATTTGCTATCTCTGCCTTTGTTTCTTTTGCCTTTTTACAGATTTCTACTAATTCCATGCCACTCACCCGTTCCTTTCTGCTATCTTCTCTTTCCTGATACCATTGCATAAAAATCGTCACTTCGTCTATATGCTGTCTGCTCTGTGTAAATACTGTGCATTTTCACATCCGTAATTAACGTTTCTATCTCGTCCTCTAACTGATTTTCATATGCGAAAGCAATCCGCTCTATTTGAGGAAACCGGGCAAAATACCTGTCATAGTACCCTTTTCCATAGCCGTAACGGTTTCCCATTTTATCAAAAACCACGCCGGGAACTAACACTACCTCTTCCATTGAGTTTCTATTTTCTTCTGCTTTTTTTGATGGCAGCACTAACTGACAATCCCATTTAGGCTCCATCACATGAAAAGCCCCCTCTTCTACCTGCTCTATGGATGTTATCTCATAAAAATCCATCCGGCAGTCTGCCTCTGTCCGGGGCAGTGCCACTCTCTTTCCATCAGATAATGCCTGCCTTAAAACTAGCAGACAATCCACTTCATTTCCCAACGGATAATAACCAAATATCGTCTTTGTTTCCAGATACCAGCTGCTTTTTAGAAAACGGTTACATATTTCGTTACTCTTATCCTTCACTTCCGATGCACTCATCTGTGCCCTCAGTTCCTTATGTCTTTTTCTCAGCAGCTGCTTTTCATTGCTTTCCATCTTAGGAAAGCCCTTTCTTATTTCCATATTTTTCACCGAGATTTTCCACGGTGCCGTCTGCATTTACCATATCAATATTATTTAGCTGTGCCGTCAGGTTGCTTCTCACATCTGCCACAAACTGTTTCCGCAGCATATCCTGTTCTTTCTTCTCTGCTTCCGTCAAGCCCTCCGCTTTTGATTTGCGGTATAACTCATTGATACGGTCTATCTGTTCCTGTTTCATGCTATGTTTCCCTTTCTATCCTATGGTCTCTAAGATAAAATCCTCAATATGGAATGTTTCTTTCTTTTCTGCCTTAAAAATAGTTCCCACAAAGCTGTCATCAAAAATATGGTGCAGAATGCAGACATCCTTTCCGTTTGCAATAATCATATCCACGCCGGATAAGGTGGCAATCTTTGCGGCAGTCAGTTTTGTCGCCATACCGCCGGTTCCCACATCACTGCCGGTAGAACCTTTCGCCATACCGTAAATTTCAGAATCCATCTTTTCTACTACCTCAATTAACTCTGCTGCCGGGTTTTGTCTTGGATCATCGGTAAAAAGTCCGTCAATATCAGAAAGCAGAATCAGCAAATCTGCCCCCACTAAAGATGCCACGATTGCCGATAAAGTATCATTATCGCCGAACTGCATCTCGTATGTAGATACAGTGTCATTTTCATTGACAATGGGAATTGCTCCTAAACGAAACAGTTCTTCAAAGGTATTCTTTGCATTTTCCCTTGACACTGGATTTACCATTGTATTTTTCGTCATCAGAACCTGACCTGCCACCTGATTATACTCTGCAAACAGCTTCTGATAAATCATCATCAGCCTTGCCTGCCCCACTGCCGCACATGCCTGTTTCGTGGAAATGTCCTTCGGTCGCTCTGTAAGCCCTAACGACTGTCTTCCCACCGCAATGGCACCGGAACTCACCAGACAAACATCCATACCTCGGTTTCTGAGATTGCAAAGTTCACGTACCAAGTGCTCTAACTTGGTGAAATTGAGGTTTCCTGTCTCCTCATAATTCAAAGAAGACGAACCTATTTTTACTACGACTCTCTTTTTTTCGTTAAAGTGAAAATTTTTCTGCTCCATTTCTAAATCCCTCTTTATCCATCAGCCAATCCTGACTGTAGTAATCAAATACTGCATACACTGTATTACTCTATCATATCTTATGAAAAATAGCAAAAATATTTTGTCACACTTCCCGGAAAAACAAAGATAAATTGCTTGTAAAGAACAGATGATATGTGCTAAAGTCATTTATGACGAGCAAAATAATTAACAGAACCTGTGGCAGCCTGCATGACAGTCACAGGCATCAGAAAGACATGGTACAAAAATGTATAAAAAAACAATTTTTTTCTTTCTATTATTACTACTAACCTGTAGTTTTCTCACCGGATGCGGCGAACCAGTCTCAAAGTCCGGTTTTTATTTTGATACGGTGATTACCGTTACCCTCTATGATTCCTCAAAGGAAGATATATTAGAGGGGTGCTTTGATTTAGCAGAACAATACGAAAGTTACTTTTCTAATACCCTGCCGGACAGCGACATTTCCAAAATCAATCATGCAGGCGGTATGCCGGTGACCGTACATGAGGAAACCATTACCTTATTAGAAAAGGGAATTGCTTATGGAAAATTAAGCGACGGTGCCTTTGATATCACCATCGGAAAGCTCTCTGATTTGTGGAATATTTCTCTAAAAGCATTGCTTGAGGAGACAGATGCCTCCATGATACCACAGGATGATGAAATTGCAGCGGCACTGAGTACCGTAGACGATACCTATGTAAAAATTGACGGAAACGAAGTGACCTTGACAAATCCTGATGCGAAATTAGATTTAGGCGGCATTGCCAAAGGATATATTGCTGATAGAATGAAAGAATATTTATTAGAAAACGGTGTGAAAAGCGCCCTGATCAACTTAGGCGGAAATGTGTTGACGGTGGGCACGAAGCCGGACGGCTCCCCTTTTACCATCGGTGTGCAGTACCCCTTCAAGGATGACGGTTCCTCCATTGCCTCCGTGCAGGTCAGTGATGCCACCGTAGTATCCTCCGGCATTTATGAACGCTATTTCAAGGTGAACGACACCCTCTATCATCATATCTTAGACACCCGTACCGGCTATCCCTACGATAATAACCTGTTAGGAGTTACCATTATCACAAAGGATTCCGTAGACGGAGACGCCCTCTCTACCATCTGTTTCGCCCTAGGTTTAGAGGACGGTATGGCACTCATTGAAAGTCTAGAGGACACCGAGGCACTGTTTATCACCGATGACTACGAAATACATACTTCTTCGGGTATGGGTACGGATGTGCCTTTTGAAAAGCTATGATGTTTTAAGTGTTCTATCACGAAATTCTTCCGTTTTCCATTTCATATACTCCATCTGCCAGATTCATGGTAGACTTTCTGTGAGACACCAGTACCACTGTTTTGTCCTTACGGGATTCTTTCAGGGATTTTAAAATGATTCCTTCATTTAAAGAATCCAGATTACTGGTGGGTTCGTCTAGCAATAAAAATGGTGCATCATGCAAAAACGCCCTGGCAATTCCAATTCTCTGTTTTTCCCCTCCGGATAAGGTATCGCCAAGCTCTCCCACCTGTGTGTCATATCCATTCGGAAGCTCCATGATAAAGTCATGAATCGATGCTTTCTTCGCAGCTTCCATAATCTCCTCTCTAGAAGCCCCGGGCTTACCGACAGCAATATTATTCGCGATGGAGTCGTGGAACAGATAAGTTTCCTGTGTCACGTAGGATTCCATATTTCTTAAATCCTCTGAGCTTTGGTATGCCTCATGCCGGTTGAGCTTTTTTTGCATCTGTCCAAGTTTTTTGGAACGCTCATCCATCTGTTCCATTCTTTCCTTACCTTTATCATACTGGATTGTCTCATCTATCCCCCGCAGAGAATCTAAAATAAAGCTGTTCAATTCGCCAAAGGAATTGCGAAACTCCATCGCAATGGCAATCGGAGAAATCGTGTGGGCATAAAACACCTCCAAAAGCTCAATACTGTCCGTAAGCCCGTGCAATAAACTATATCCTGCAAAAATTGTTAGAAAAATCGCACACAGATATCCCAAAACGCCAAGTAAAATGGCAAGACACATAATGGGAAGCAGCGGTTTCACCAGACCTATCAACTGCCCCATGATGGTAATTCCTTTTCT
>JAQXGQ010000043.1 GCA_029006795.1 Clostridiales bacterium
TTTTCTAAATACTTTGATTTATTTCTTGTGTTCATCTTAAATTCCTTATTCCTCTCTCTTATTTATGAACCATTAACAACAACGTACTCTCTACATTTTTTCTATCCTTCTGCGCAGTTCTAACATCTGGTAATCTATACCTGCAATCACGTCGGAATATGCCTTTATCTCTCTCTCGACGTTTTCTATCTGTCCTGCATCCTTCTTATAGCACATCTGAGTATCTAACTCTGCCCAATAATCCATGGCAAAAGAGCGTATCTGTATTTCCACCCGGATTTCTTCTGTCTTTTCTAAATAAGTCACCGGAACCCCTACAATCAAATGGATACTCTGATAACCGCTTTTTTTAGGATTCTTCACATAATCCTTTTCCTTAAGAACCCGCAAATCTTTTTGCTTTTTTATATTTTCTGCAACTTCATAAATGTCATCACAAAAATAACAGACCACCCGAATACCGGCAATATCATTCAGTGCCTCCACTGCTTCTGTAAAAGTGATTTTCCTTTCTTTTTTGATTAATTTTTTTATGATACTGTCCGTAGTCTTAATTCTTGAGGACATATTGCGAATGACCTGACGGCTTTTCTGTTCCGTCAGGTCAACATTCATCATACGCAGCTTTGCCTGCATTACATCAATGGCACAGGCATAACGGAGCCTGACCATCGGTGCTTCTATCTGTTCTTTTAACTGTTCTTCTATAGACAAGGATGTAACTCCCGTTGTTTCTCTTTTTATTTCTATTCTATTTTTCTTGTTTTTAGACCCTTTCTTCGACAATACCTTTCTCCCTGCTTTTCCAATTTATTCTGCATTTTCCATCTTATATTCCGGTAATATTTCAAACGGCTCCCCCTCATTTTCACTTTTCTGCACACTCCGGTGCTGCAGACAGAACAAGATAAATCCCACCATTATCATTGCCGCAATCGCAAGTACTCCTGCTTTAGAGGTATGGAACATCTGGGTAGAAGCACCCATTATCGTCGTCCCCATAAAGGAAGCTCCTTTTCCGAAAATATCAAACACGCCAAAATATTCGGATGCCTTTTCTTTTGGAATAATCTTAGCGTAATAGGAGCGGGACAATGCCTGTATTGCCCCCTGGAATACTCCCACAAAAGTTGCCATCATCCAGAACTTCCATGCGCTGTCTAACCAAAATGCATAGACCGCCACGCAAAAATATGCTCCGATACACACCAAAATCAGTTTTCCTGTTTCAAACCATTTCGTCAGCTTTCCAAATAAAATTGCACAGGGAAATGCTACTACCTGCGTTAAAAGCAATGCCAGCAACAAACTACTGTCCCCAATTCCGACATCTTTTCCGTAGGAGGTTGCTGTTTCGATGATTGTATAAACCCCATCAATATAAAAGAAAAATGCCAGAAGAAAAATCATCACTTTCTTATCGTTTTTGATTTCTCCAAAAATATGCCCCAACCGCATAAAAGTTTCACCTACACCGCATTTCTCTGTTTCCACATAAAACTTCTGTTTATAATTTTTCAGCAACGGAAGCGTTACCAGCCCCCACCATGCCGCGTTCATTGCAAAAGCTATCATGGTTGCTGCCGTACTAGAAATACCGATGGCATCTGCTCCAAAAATCAGCCCCATGCTTAAAACAAAAGGGACACAGCTGCCGATATATCCCCATGCAAATCCCTGTGAGGACACCTCGTCCATCCGCTCATCCTCCGTAACGTCCACCAGCATAGAATCATAAAAAATAAGACTGCCGGAAAATCCCACTCTTGCAAGAACAAACACTGCAAGAAATAAAGTAATACTTTTTGGCAGTGCCAGCCCTGCGCACCCTAAAACCCCCATCATCATAAAAAAGGTAAATAGTGGTTTTTTATGATTCTTATTGTCTGCAACTGCACCAAAAATTGGTCCGAGTACCGCTACAATTAAGGTAGAAATAGAGATGGCATAGCTTAAATAGGCAGTGGAATCTGCATTGTCAATCCCTGCTGCCGCCGCCATATTTTTAAAATAAATTGGTATAATTGTTGTTGCCAAAAGGGCGAATGCGGAATTTCCCACATCATACAGTACCCAGTATTTTTCCAGTTTCCGTAATTTCTTCTTCATCGTTTCTTTCATTCCTCTCTGATGCTGTTACATTTACCAAAAAATCAAATATCTGCTCATAATAAGCAGCTCTTGTCTCATAATCGGCGTTAAAGATTTCATGTTTGGAATTTTCCATGTATTTCAGTGACACTTTTCTTACACCATTGACAAACTCCGCTGCAGCGCGGTTGTCCACCATATGATCCCTGCCTGCTACAAAAAGCAGAACAGGAATTGTTATTTTCTCCAGATTTTCCTTTTTCCTAAGAACAGCGGTCGCTTTTATTGCAGTTCTAAGCCACGCATAAGATGCGCCGTAGGTTCGGTACTGTAAATCCTTCATCCGCTTTTCAAATACATACCGATACCGTTCTTCCGACACGCAGCTGCTTCCTGAAAAGTCCGGCTTTGCATCAAATCCTTTTTGTCCGGCAGCATACTCCATTCCTCTGCCTGTCATCGTAAAATAATCTGCAACCCATTTTGCCAGCCATTCCGGGTATTTCCCTGTTTGCATCCGAAGCATCGGGGATGACAGTACTGCTCCCTGAAAGATGTCTGGATACTGTTCTAAGTAACGTACCGCCACGGCACCTCCCATAGAATGACCAAAAAGAATCCTGTCCTTTTCCTGCTCTCTTACAATTTTCTTCATAAAGCAATGGAAATCTCTTACATAATCCTCAAAATCCTCTATGTGAACTTTCTCCGTATCCTCTGTGTCCCGCTCTGAATACCCATGTCCTCTGTGTTCCGGTAGATAGACCGAATACCCTGCCAAAAGGAAATAGTAAATCATTTCGTTATACTTTTCCGCGAATTCACAAAATCCGTGGGAAATTACTACACACTTTTTTGCCTCTGGTTTTCGATAAGCATAATAAAAGATAGACGTGTCATCATAGCTTTCAAAATAGCCTTTCCGCCGGTATTTTTTTATGTATGGCTCTACCGTACACTGCATATGGCTGCGGTATCCTTCTTCTCCTAAGTAATCCACTTTCATAGCGCCGCCATCCCTTTATCCCGAATAGCTCTCACTAGTTCGGGCTGGATTTTGCCGTCTGTATATTCGGATGCAATCCGTTTTCCTAAGTCGGGATAGTTGGTAATCATGGCATCTACTCTCTGCTCACATACCATTCGCATATATGCTTCTTCATCTACTGTCCATACATGGACTTTACGGTTATGGTCTCTGCACTCTTCCATAAATCCCGGAAATTGCAGATTATAAAGTGCCGGGTGCATGGCATCCGCACCCACCACATAATGCCCGTAGCTTACCGGATTGATAATTCCGTCAGCGTAAAGCATTCCGGTCTGCGCCTCCGGATTTAATTCCTTGATTCTTCGCACTGTGTAATGATTAAAGGATGAATAGATTACCCGGTCTGCCATTCCCATGCGCTCTGTTAAATCCAGTACCCGTTCTTCTATTTCTGGGTAAAAGACAATGCCTGTCTTGATTTCCACATTTACTGTCAAATCTGTGGGTTTTATCAACTCATAGACTTCTTCTAATGTTGGTATTCTCACCTTTTGATATTCCGGATGTGTCCGATTAAAATTGAAGGTCACTAATTTTGCATAGGTAAAATCCTTCACCCAGCCGCTTCCGTTGCTGACCCGCTCAATGGTTTCATCATGTATTACCACAAGCTCTCCGTCTTTTGTCATCTGGATGTCTAACTCGATGCCGTCCGCTTTCATTTCCACTGCCTTTTCAAAGGCTTCCACCGTGTTTTCCGGCGCATATCCGCTAGCTCCCCGGTGTGCCCACACAAGTGTCCGTTCCATGTGCATTCCTCTTTTTCTTTTTATCTTTCTTTTGCTCATGGTTATGCTACGCCGGAAATGTAAAATTTGTGAGGGGAGTTTTGTAAAATCTGTGTAAGATATGTAAAAGAAAAGAAGCCTTCGGATTTTACTCCAAAAGCTTCCACGAATAAAATATTTTCAAACCACCATCTGTGGTGTATTCCATAGATTTAACTTTGTTCCAATTCCTTTTTCAAGAGCATTTCTGTAAACCACAGTTCCCCATGCCACATCCTCTGTAGGCATTCCACCTACAGAATAAATTACAATCTCATCCTCTTTTCTGTGAACTGGAATATTTCCAAGTAAAACATCCCCTAAGTCATCAATCTGATCCGTTGTCATCTTTCCCTCAGCAATCAAATCCTCAACTCTGACCGCCGGAATTGGAATCGTATGATAGGCATTCGGCTTCATTTCCTCTTCCCATGCTTCGTACAGCTTGATATTATCCGTAACCGTTCTTGCCCTGTTGATAATAAAATCATCGTCAAAACGAAGCGCTGCCGTAGACTCAATAATTGCCCCCGGTTTTATCCACTCTTCTGCAATATATGGATAGAGCGCCGGATCACCGGTTGGTGAGGAGGTAGAAACAGAAACAATGTCCGAATCTCTTACTGCCTCTTCTATTGTTTCAACTGCATACACATCGACTCCCGGATACTCCGTCTTTACATAATCAATAAATTTATTCAGTGATGCCTGTCCACGCCCTTTCACCTTTACCGTTTTAAGTGATGGTCTTACTGCCATGGCTGCGGCAAGAGCCGTCTTACTCATAACTCCCGGTCCCACGATTCCAATCGTTTCTGCATCTTCTCTCGCAAAGGTCTTAAATCCCACTCCCGGAACAGCTCCGGTTCTGTATGCGGATAAAATATTTGCAGACATAAATGCCAGAGGCGCTCCGGTATCCTTATCGTTGAGTGTCAACATAAGGATAGACCTCGGAAGCCCTTTTTCCTTATTCTCAACATTTGAACCGTACCACTTCATTCCCGCCATATCAAATTTTCCGCCAAGATATGCCGGCATCGCCATAAATCTTCTGTCAGGCCCGTCTACCGGCATCTCCGGGAATGGCGAGCTTTCCGGAAACATGACCATACAGCCATGAGAGTTTCCGTTTGCTCCACCCATCCGGTAATTTCCAACCTTCATGAGCTTGAACATTTCTTCCATTGCTTCTACACAGCCCTTCATATCCTTTACTCCGGCTGCAATCATGTCCTCTTCACTTAAATATAAAAAATCAACTTTTGGATATTCCATTGTCGTCCCCTCCTTGAAATTATTTGTTCGCTTTTTTGTGTGCAATCAGGTACAGTGAATTTTCCATTGCCATGACTTCATGAACCGGAATCGGTTTAAACATCGGTCGTTTTAATTTAAATTTGCACCAAAGCACTGCATATACGGCAAGAAGCAAAAAGATGATTCCATCAATCATAAATATCAGGTTTCTTGTAGCCGGATCACCATCTATATTCCAAATCATAAATATATTTCCGATTACTGCTATGACAGGAATGACCGGTCCGAACGGAACCTTAAAGGTTCTAGGCGCTTTCGGAAGTCGCTTTCTGAAAATTAACACGTTAATATCCGCGATTACATAGGAAACCATCCAGAAGACGATTGCTACCAAAATCATAAATGCAAGTGAGTCACTAGAAGACAATCCTGTTGCATTTACGACTATCATGATGCCGCCTATCAATAAAATGCCAACATAATATGCGCCTCTCTTGTTTTTCTTTAAAAATATCTCCGGCATCAGGTTAATCTTTGCCATACCTGCACACATATAGGAGAGAAAGCTGATAGCAGAATTTACGGTACTTATGACTGCAAACACGGAAACCAGTATCATCCACAGCGAACCGGCATATCCCAACAGAGAATTGCCATACAGAATATGCGGAGAAGCACTTGCCGCCAAATCCGACCAGTTTGTATAACGCCCCATCCCTATTACAACAAGTATCTGCATGACAAGGATGATAAGCAGACTTAACACCATTCCCAGCGGAACATTTTTTCTCTCATTTTTTACGTTCTTAGAAATCGGAATAACAAATTCGCTTCCCAAAAACAGGAAAAACGCCAGACCTAAAAGTCCAAAGCAATCCGAAAATGAAGAAGCCATATTCATTGTCTGACTTACCGTTTCACCCGTTCCAAGTCCTAATATTCCAAGCACTCCCATGATAACCAGAGATAAAATCAGTCCATAGGCAACAAAATTCTGAATTTTCGCAAACATGTCTATTCCCATAAGGTTTGCAATAATGAGCACAATCAAAAGAAGTATGCAGAAAACGCTTGACGGAATTCCGGTATCAAACACAGCATTTATTGCATTTCCAAACATGGCACATTCAACGGAGCCTGCAATTGACTGACAAACAATATATCCCCCGACCATTGTTACGATTGTTACAAACGGCCCGATTCCTGCCAAAGTGTATTGGGCAAGTCCGCCTGTAAGATTTGGCATAACCGCATTCAGCTCTGCCATACAAAGTGCTGTACAGATATTGATTAAACATGCCAGTATCATCGAAATGATAAATCCTGTACCCAGTGCCCCTGCTCCCTGTCCTAAAGACATCAGACAGCTTGTAGCAACGATAAGTCCAACTCCGGTTGAGATGACGCTTGGCAGCCCTAGTTTTTTCTCTTCCATAATCTTCTCTCCTATCACTTTATATTTCCCCTAGCTGTTCTTAACATCTACTTAAGTGCGTCTGCTCCCTCTTCTCCGGTTCTTACCCTGATGACATTCGAAAGCGGTGTCACAAAAATCTTTCCGTCTCCGATATGCCCTGTATAAAGTTCTTTCTTGATGGTATCGACAACCTTCTCTATCATCTCATCCGCCACAACAATAATAATCATCTGTTTTGGAAGCAGTTCCATTTCCGGATTCTGTTCTGCCTCATACTCGAAGGTTCCTTTCTGTACTCCGCAGCCAATCGCCTGAACTACGGTCATTCCGCTTACCCCGAGCTTACTAAGTGCTGTTTTTAAGTTGCTAAGTCTGTTCATGGATGTTACTACTTCAATTCTAGAAAATCCCATATCCTTGTCCTCCTTTTGGTATAAATCGGAACTACTTCATTCTCCTAAAAAACTTGTTTCCTTTACTTTTGATTTATAGTCCCTTCTCTCAACAAGTTTAAAATATTTCTTTGGTGTCATCCCCGCATATTTTTTAAAATCTCTGATAAACTGGGGCTGATCATAGTATCCTAATGCCACTGCTGCATCCGTCATCTTATCAGGAGCGCCATAATTGAAAAATTCAAGCGCCCGCTGAAATTGTATAATTTTACAGAAGATTTTCGGAGAAAATCCCATTTCCTCAATAAAAACTTTGTTGATGTACCTGACAGAGTATCCTGTATTTTCCTCAAGCTCCGATACCTTTATCTTTCCATCTGATTCATAAACCATCTGTTTAACAGAAAGTACCAGCTCCTTCTTGCCATATGGCTTTGCCCGTTTCTTTTCCGCCTTTGTGTATGCTTCAAGAAACACCCGGATTCTCTGATAAAAATCTGTCTCAGCAGCTATTTTTTCAAGCCACTGCACATCCCCCTTTATAATCTGTTCAAGCGGCACCCGTTTGTCGAAAAGTTCCCTCATTGTGACATCTATCAGTTCCGGCTGAACTCCGGGCATAAATCTTACACCGAACACCTCATGGAACTCCGGCCGTTTTTCAATTTTATATTCTATCGGTGTTCCGCAGGCGTATCCTCTCATTTCTGTTCCGTTATACTCGAAAGAGAGGTCGATACATCCATCGGGAACTACCCTCATTCCCTTTGCCCCATTAACATGATAGGTATAGAAATGAGAGATTCCCTGCTTAAGGTAAATTTCCTGAAAGAAATCATCTGTATCAAATACAAAATACGGTTGTGTTGGTCTTAGTTTATCTTTTTTCCATATCATGCATTAAATTTTAGCTTTAAATCTATCATAACGCAAGTCATACAAATCAACCGTTGTCTTTCCGGTTGTGATAAGCTCCGCTAACTGATCTGCTGCACCCGGTGCAATACCAAAACCATGTCCGCTGAAGCCACATGCTAAAATAAGTCCCGGTACTTCCTCCACCTTTCCAAGAACAGGTACACCATCCACGCACTTATCCATCCAGCCTGCCCAGGTACGGACAATCTTAGCATCTGCAAGGTCCGGGAAATATTTTATGATTCCACGGCAGATACATGGAGCTGTTTTCGAATAACAGATTGGTGTTCCGTTATCCTTCGTGAAACCTTCAAGTCCCGAAGAACCGCCAAATACAAAGGAGCCGTGTTTTGTCTGATGTCCATAGAAATCTGCCTCTGCGGTTCCAAGCATCTGGTCAAACATATGCGGTTCTGCCTCTGTTACAAGTGCTTCAAGAGACGCTAACTGCATTGGAATGTCTATTCCAATTGTTCCGGCAATCGCACGACTCTCATATCCAGCAGCAAGAACAACTGTTTCACCTTCATATACATTTCCGGATGCACAAATTACTTTCCGAAGAACGCCCTTCACCTTTTTAAGTTCCACAACCTGCTCTCCTGAAATGAAATGTACTCCCATCTTTCTGGCTGTCTTATAATATCCAAGAGTTGTTGTAAGAGGATTTGCATGACCATCCGTAGGACACCAGCTGGCACATGTAACCTCCTCCGAAAGATATGGATTGATACAGCGTACTTCATCTCCATCAATCATTTTTACATCAAGACCAACCTTGACCGCACGCTCCGTCAGTCCTGTCAAAATCTGTTTGTGTTTTTCTGTTTTTCCAAGACGAAGATTACCGTCCTGATGATATTCACAATCAACTTCAAGTTCTTCTGAAAGGGTCGGCCAGAAATTTTTGATTCCATACATGACAAGCGGAAGCTCTCTGGGGTCTCTTCCTGACTGACGGACTCCTCCGCCGTTTCTGCTGGAACCGCCATTTCCAAAATGGTCTGAACCCTCTAAGCAGATTACGCTTGTCCCTCTTTTTGCAAGGTAATAACTGATTGCACAGCCAATGATACCTCCACCAATTACTACTACTTCTGCATTTTTACTCATGGTTCTCGCCCTCCTTTGCCTCATTTGCGAAAATGCGCATTTCAATCGGGCGCATCGGAACTCTTGAAGTTGCCGGTTCAAGTTCTGCCGGAGACACCCCAAGCTCTCTTGCCACAATTCCCTTTACCAGTTTTGCGCAGGTCTGTCCCTGACAAAGTCCCATTCCTGTTCTTAAATATCTTCTGATTTCCGTCAACGTCCACATTCCTTCGTGAACTGCTTTTCTTATCTCTCCTTTTGTGATTTCCTCACACCGGCAAATAAGCATATCATCATCCGGTCCCGGCACAAATGGCCCTATATCTCTTGATCTGTCATTTACTGAATTCATATTGCATCCTCCCTCTTATTCTGCCTTAAAGAATCTTGCTTTCATTGCAAATTCTTTCGGTACTCTCATCGTAAGCAGATTTGTCTTATCGTATGCTTTTATACTCTTAACCGAAACTACCTCTGCATCACAAACCTTTTTACCGTTTCTTCCAAGAGCAGCTCCCTTTGTTCCTGCCTCCGGAAGCGGGAGAAATTCATAAGGAATCGTTACCGTTGCCGTGCCATCACCGCAATCCTCATCTACAAGGAAAATCGCCTGACCGGAGCAGCTTGCAACGCACATGCCACAGTTAATACACTCTGAGCCTTCCACTACAATCGGAAGTGATGTAATATTAGCACCGATGGATATGCATCCTTTCGGACACGCATCCTGACATGGATTGCAGGGAATATTCTGTGTACATTCCATAACCGGATGGATCCCAACCTTATGCGTCACCCCTGGAAATCTTTCAATTTCATCATCTGCAACATATCCATACTTAAGGAGGCTTGTAGAAATATCAATTCCCTCCTCTGTCTTTTCAATTGCTTTTCCCCTGTTCTTCGGAGCAAACATACCCTGACGCAGTCCATCAAGGGCTTTATCTAAAGCTGAAAGCTCTGTATCTAATTCTTCTTTTTCGATGTATCCTAAATATTCTGCCGCTGCAATTCCTGCCATACGACCTTCAATCATTGCTGAGCTTGCTTCTTCAATACCTGATACATCACCTGCTACAAATACTCCCGGAAGCGAAGTTCTTCCATAGGTATCACAAATTGGCACCTGTCCGCCACGTTTCGGGTTATCCTCCATTTCGCAGCCTGCCATCTTAAGAAGCTGGGACATCGGAGAAAGACCAACCGCAAGACAAATGGTATCCACATCAAAATGCTTTTCCGTACCCGGTATAAATTTAAAACTGCTGTCAGCCTCTGCGATTGTAACACCTGTGACACATTCGTCTCCTTCTGCCTCAACAATTGTGTGTGAAAGATAGAACGGAACTCCGGTTCTTGCAACCTTTGCTGCATGAACCCCGTAGCCGCCAACACGCGGAGCGGCATCAACAAGCGCCACAACCTCGCAACCACACTGCATCAGCTGAAAGGACACAACCAGTCCTACATTTCCGGAACCAAGCATCAAAACCTTCTTTCCCGGAAGAATACCATGCAGATTCATCATGGTCTGTGCTGCTCCCGCACCAATCACTCCCGGAAGTGTCCAGCCTGGGAAAGTTACCATATTCTCTGCTGCTCCTGTTGCAATAATGATGGCATCTCCCTTATAATGATGGATTTCCTCTCCAATTCTTACAACGATTTCTTTGTCCTGATAAAGACCAATTACTGTTGCATTCAGTACAACCTGTACTCCTGCCTCATCTGCCTCAGCAAGAAGCTGCTGACCAATTACAAACCCTCTGACCTTCGCCCGGTGTTCCTTTGAACCAAAAAACTTATGTATCTGTTTAAAAAGCTGTCCGCCCGGCTTTTCATTTTCATCGAATACTACTACATTCAGCCCTCTTTTTGCTGCCTCGATCGCTGCAGATAATCCCGAAGGGCCTGCACCTACTATAATCAAATCATATCTTTTCATCCTCGCGTCCTCCTATTTCCTACTGCTTATCAAATGGTTCTGCACCAACACCGTATTGTGTCTGAACCTTCATACCGGCTTTCAGTGGTGTGATACAGGTTCTGACATTTGGTACCCCATCCACTACCATGACACAGTCCGTACATCTGCCGATTGCACAGAAGATTCCGCGAGGTTTATGTTCTTTTTTGGTATATCTGTGAACCATAAGTCCGGCTGCTTTCAGTGCCACTGCAATTGGTTCTCCCTCATATCCCTGAACTTCTTTTCCGTCAAATGTAAATGTAACCGGTGTTCCTTTTTCCTGAACTCCGAGTATCGGATGTTCTGCTATTCTCTCTGCCATAATTTATACTTCCTTTCATACATTAATTTAGCGATGTCGTGCTTATGAAAAAAAAAGACGTCTAAACCAATCATATTTATTGGTTCAGACGCCTTTGTCCGTTTGTTGATAGATAAATTGTATGCGTTATGGCTATATAAAAATTGTAAAAATCGGAACAACTCATTTCATACCTTCACGAAGTAACTGCCGGTTTTTTAGCTGCCTGCCTTACATTATAAACGGTTGCACCGCCTACTACTAAAACTGCTCCAAGAAATGCTGTTTTTCCTACGGTCTCACCACAAAATACCGCCACCAAAAGCGGATTTAAAATGGGTTCAATCGTTGAGGTCAGTGACGCTGCCACAGGAGAAACCTTATCTAGTCCTTTAGATAAGAAAATATAGGCAAACCCAAACTGAACGACTCCCAACAGGATAATAAATACCCATGCCTCTACGGAATGGTCTGACTCCGTAAAATAAGACGGAACTCCCACTATCATACTAAAAACATTGCTTATCAACAGGGAAGATTCGAAATCCGCTCCCGGGAAGCCTTTCATCAGCATTACCAATGCGTAATTAAATCCCGAAAAGATTGCTAGAACATCTCCCACAATGCCTCCGCCACCTAAGGATTCAAAGAAAAAGCACAGAATACCGCAAAATACAACGGCACAAGCAAGGACAGCATCTTTTCCCGGTTTTTTCTTATATAAAATCCACAACAACAGTATCACAAAAATCGGTTCCGTAAACTGCAGTACAATGGCATTTGCCGCAGAGGTCATTTTTGTTGCCGTCACAAAAGTAAATGCCATCACCGTATTGAAGACTGCTCCAAATATTACCGATTTATTGCAGACAAAACGTCGATGGTTCAACATCATATACCCCGCAATCACTATTGTGGAAAATATACTGCGCATCCCCTGTATTGTCACGGAATTCCATGAAATAGACTTAATCAGCACACCGCCCGTGCTAAAGCATATGGCAGAAAGCAGCACATAAATCGTTCCCTTTAAACTCTCTAAATTTAAATTTTTATCTTTCATATTTGAATTGCCTCCGCTAAAAGCAAAAGTACTACTAAAAAGATTAGATTGGCAAGGGTAAACCAAATCAGATATTTTCCCTTCGTCCGATTATAATTATGCGCATAAATTTTATAGGAAATCAGACTTGCCATAGAAGCAATCAGCGTTCCTAAGCCTCCGATATTTACTCCAAGCAAAAGTCCTCTGATATCTTCCGTAAATCCTGATAAAAGCAATGCTGCCGGTACATTACTGATGCACTGGCTGGCAAGAATCCCCACCAGAAGCTCTCTGCCTGACACGATTTTCTGCAATGCCTCCTTAAAGGCAGACAGATTTCCCAAATTCCCGGTAAAAATAAAGAATGCAATAAAGGTAAACAACAGACAATAGTCTACATTTTTCAATACCATTCTGTCTGTAACAAGAACTGTTACTAAAACGATAGCAAGCACCACATGATAAGGTAACAGCCGCGCTACCACCAACAGACATAATAAAAACAATATCAGATAAACTACATTCTTTTTTCTGTCAGAAGGTTCTTTTTCTGTTTCAAAAGAACAATCCGCCATTGAAATCTTTTGCTTTCTTGCACTGAGCACAAAAATCGTAATCAAAAGCAGTAACCCCGACACTGCCGTATAAGGCAGCATATAGGCTAGAAATTCTCCCATATTCATTCCCGACAACTGATAAAGATATAAGTTCTGTGGATTTCCAATGGGTGTAAACATACTGCCCAGATTCGCCGCGATGGTCTGAAGCACCACCACTAACACCATCAGTCTTTCCTGCTTACACTTCCTTAAAGTAAGTACCGCAAAGGGTACAAAGGTAATCAACGCAACATCATTCGTAATCAGCATGCTTGAAAAAAAACACAAAAAAACCAGCACCCCTGTCAGCTGTGCCGTATTTTTTGTCCGGACAAGAAGCTGCTTCCCGATTTCATCAAAAATACCGTTTTTCTGAAATCCTGCCATGACAATCATCAGCGAAAGTAAAATTCCAAGTACACGCCAGTCAATATAATCTATATAAGCTCTGTTCGGTGTGACAAAAAAAGCAGAAACAATTGCTAATAAAATTGCCACCATAAGTACCGTTTCTTTTTTTATAAATAAAATAATCTTCTCTTTCATCCTGTGTCAAAATCCCCTTAAAATGTCCGTGTTTTATTTTACTCACTTTTTCTTTCCTTGTAAAGTATGGCAATCATTTTTTCCTGCACAGGAATTTTTTTTGAAAAATATACCATACTATCTGTGATAGCCTGCGGCAGGATTGCCGTCGGCATTCTTTTAAAATAAAGGAGAACATTATGGACGAACCACTGAAACTGCCCGTCACAAATGAATACGGCTACTATGAGATACGTTTGGAAAGTATCGGCGGTCTTGGCGCGAACCTATGCGGAAAAATGTTAGGGGAATTAGGTGCCCTGTACTTAAACCTCAACTCTTTGAGTTTTTCCAGCTACGGTTCCGAAAAAAGAGGCTCACCAGTCAAAGCCTATATCCGCTGGTGTAAAAATACAAAACCCCTTCAGGTCAACAGCCCTGTGACCAAACCTCACTTGCTGGGCATCTTCCATGAAGGACTGATTTCCTCCTACCCGGTATTAGAGGGTATCTCAAAGAATGCAAAAATAGTCTTAAATACCTCTTTATCAGCAGAAGAAGCGGCAAAAAAATACCATATTAATGCAGGAACCCTCTATTGTATTGACGCTCTTTCCATTGCTATGGAGTGCAAATCCCGTATCAATATGGTAATGCTCGGCGCCCTTGCGAAGGCATCCGGCTTTATTCCTTTCGAAATGGTAGAGAAGCTTTGTAAAGATACCATCGGAAAAAAATACCCGAACCTGATAGAAGCTAACTTGAATGGTGTCCGGCTTGGGTATGAGAGAACTTCTTCCTTGGAAATTAGTGCCACGGAAAAAGATATTGAGCGGAAAAACGATTCCACCGAAACCTCTGGAGAAACGGATGAGAATTCCGCCTTCCGCAACGATTTCGGTAAAGAGCACTATGTCTGGGGCTACCGAAATGCTCCTATCGGCGGTATTAACGACCGCATCGGAAGTACCGTCTCTAATGACCTTGCTCCCTCAAGGGAGGGGTACATTCCTCTTTTTCTGCCGGAAAAATGTATTAACTGCGGACTATGCGACTCTGCCTGCCCGGATTTTGTATTCCAATTCTTACCCGGTATTTATAAAGAAAAAGAAGCTATGGTAAACAATGGCTTAGACTATACCCATTGCAAAGGCTGTCTCCGATGCGTGGCAGTCTGCCCTACCGGTGCCCTAGTCACTGCCTTAGAGCGGGATTATCCCGAAAAGCCTTATGAAAAGAAAAATCGCGATTTGCTGCCTGACGAAATTTCCTATCAGGAATCCGGCGCAAACTCCTGGATTACCAGTGATTCCTATCTGACAGAAAAAAGAGTGGACGGAGGTGTTTTATAATGGAAGAAAAAAATCAATCTGCATCGATACAACCCGTTGCACAAAAGGTTCTATACGACAGCGGAAATGAACTTGCCGCTTATGCCGCAAAACAAATCAATTATCATGTAATGGGTTACTATCCCATCACTCCTTCCACCCAGATTGCAGAAAACTTAGACCTTATGGGAGCAGAAGGGCTTCATCAGGTAAAGCTGATTGCCGCAGAAGGAGAACACAGCGCTGCCGGTATCTGCTACGGTGCATCCGCCGGAGGAGGAAGAGTTTTTAATGCCACCAGCGCCAACGGACTTTTATATGCTCTAGAACAATTTCCGGTACAATCCGGCACAAGAATGCCTATGGTTATGAACGTGGCATGTCGTACTGTCTCAGGTCCTCTTTGTATCAAAGGTGACCACAGTGATGTCATGTATCTGTTAAATACCGGCTGGATCATTCTCTTTGCCGACTCTCCCCAGATGGTCTACGATTTTAACCTGATTGCCTTAAAACTAGCGGAAAAAGTAAGTCTTCCCGTCGTTGTGGCATTTGACGGTTTTTTTACCAGCCATCAGAAACAGAAATGCTTTGTCTTTGAGGACGATAAAACCGTACAGGACTATATCGGCCCCAAATTAACCCGTGATAACCCGGACATTTCTGCTTTTGCTAAGGAAACCTCCACCGGAGAAAATTGTTTTTACAGCGTGCTTGATTTCGACCACCCGATTTCTGTGGGTTCCTATATGAATGAACCGGATATTATCAACAACCGTTACCAGCTTTCTCTTGCAATGGATGAAGCCTACCGGAAACTGCCCGCTTTGTTTGAAGAATTTTTCCTGCTCTCCGGCAGAAAACATGACCTTGTCACCGGTTATCAATACGAAGATGCCGATATCCTGCTCTTTCTTCTCGGTTCTTCCTACCACACTGCTATGGTCGCAGTGGACAAGCTGCGGGAACGGGGCATCAAAGCCGGAGTTGTGACCCTTCATGTGCTGCGTCCTTTTCCAGCCGAAGAACTGCGTCGCATCTGTGCCAATGCAAAAACCATCATCGCAGCCGACCGTCAGGACAGCTACGGTGCCGGGGGCGGTAATATGTCCTTAGAACTAAAGGCAGCTCTCCAGAATATGCCGGACATGGATCATCACATCAAGGTACTGTCCCGCATTTACGGACTTGGCGGAAAGGATTTCTATGTGGAGGATGCCCTTGCTCTCTTTGAAGAAGCCATTTCCGGCTCAGCAAAGGATTTCGAATATTACGGTGTTACCCCCGGCACAACGGAACACTCTGTTTGCACCGCCGATAATTCCGGGCATGGTATCAAGCAGCCACAGTATTTCGCTCCGCTGACAAGGGAAGACACCGTAAAAGGTATTACCACCTGCACCTTTGACCACGAACAGGGAAAAATGGTAGTAAAAGGCGGTCTTTTAAAGGATGCCACCGCCATGCCAAAACGTCTTGCTCCCGGACACGGTGCCTGCCCCGGTTGCGGGATTCCTATCAATCTAAACCTGCTTTTAATGGGAATTGAAGGAAATGTTGTTCTGCTGTTTCAGACCGGTTGTGGCATGGTTGTCACCACCGCCTACCCAAAAACCGCATTCCGCATTCCTTACCTTCACAACCTGTTTCAGAACGGTGCCGCCACCCTAAGCGGTCTTGTGGAAGTTTTTCACGAAAGACAGCGGCGCGGGGAATACCCAGAAGGCGATATTACCTTTATTATGGTCAGCGGCGACGGCGGTATGGATATCGGCATGGGTTCTGCCATCGGCACTGCCTTAAGAAACCATCACTTGATTTTGTTTGAGTATGACAACGGCGGCTATATGAACACCGGCTATCAGCTTTCCTACTCTACACCTATGGGTGCTAAAAGTTCCACCTCCCATTTAGGTAAATCTCAGTACGGAAAAACTTTTTTTCACAAGGATATGCCGGAAATCATGGCGGCAACCCATCTTCCCTATGTGGCGACGGTAGCGGAAAGCAATCCTGGTGACTTTATCAAAAAAGCCGCAAAAGCCGCCGCATACGCAAAAGATTTCGGCACGGCTTATGTAAAGGCACTTTCTGCCTGTCCCTTAAACTGGGGCGATAACCCAAAAGAAGAGCGCAACGTAATTTCTGCGGCTGTAGATTGCTGTTATTTTCCGCTCTATGAAATAGAACGCGGCATTACCGCACTAACTTATGACCCAGAGAAAAACAAAAAGAAAATCCCAGTCTCTGAATGGCTTGGTATGATGGGCAGAACAAAACATCTTGTCAAAGCAGAATACGCTTCCATCACCGACGACATTCAGGCAGAGGTAGACCGCCGCTTCGCCCGATTGAAGGCCAGAGCAGAACACCCATTATTGTAAATTTCAATATAAAAAGGAGTCATTTTATGTCTGTAGATTTTAAAAACAGTGTTACCCGTGAAAACCTCATGCGCGCTTTTGCAGGAGAGAGCCAGGCAAGAAACCGCTATACCATTGCTGCAAACCAGGCAAAAAACGCAGACCTGTATGTGATTTATTCGGTTTTCAACTTTACCGCAGAGCAGGAGCGGGAACATGCCGAGATTTTTTACAATCACTTAAGTGAGTTAGGAGGCACCAGTATTCAAATTGACGGTGCCTATCCGGTGGATATCAGTCAGGACGTGGCAAAACTCTTACGTTTTGCCCAGCATAATGAATATGAGGAACATGATGACGTTTACCTGCATTTTGCTGAAAAAGCAAAAGAAGAGGGCTTTCCAAGAATCGCTGCCTCCTTCCAGCAGATTGCCCAGATTGAAAAGACCCACGGTGACCGTTTCGGCATGTTTGCAGAATTGCTAGAACAGAATAAACTTTTCGTCTCTGATGTGGAGACTGCATGGATGTGTCTCGAATGTGGCAACATTTATCGTGGCAAAGCCGTACCGAGAGAATGCCCGGTATGCCACAGCAACCGGGGTTATTTTGTGCGATTAGAATTAGCACCTTTTACCGGGACATTGGCAGCCTCATAAAGAATTTTCACAAAACTATGATACGGATATGGGCAGCAACCGAAAAACTCTGGTGCTGCCCATAATCCTTTTTTCTTTATTTCATTCCTCTGAACTGGTAAATTCCAAGTACAGCATTAAAGCCTGTTGCTGACATTACGCTAAATCTTTCCACTACTCCAAAATATTCTTTTGGTACAATATTGGTTCCTATCGCCCCAATAAACATAAGTCCCAAAGCCATTGTTGCAAAAACCGCTAAGGAAACAAACTGTTTCTTTCTATAGCCGCCCACCATAATCAATATCATTGATGCAATAGAAAGTAATACTACAAGCACTGTTACTATTAAATGGCAGAAGTCCTGAAATCCTCCAACGTTTTCTGCATCCACCAAAGGAAACATTCGATATCCTACACTGGAAATCCAATTCATTACCACATATAAATAGATGCCCACACGGAGACATTGATTCAGTTTACCTTGTATATAAAGAACTAAAATAGTAACTGATACGATACCGCAAATATCATACAAGGCAGAAATCTGAGTCCAAAGCATTTTTGAAGGCGCAACTACTGCACTTAAGTCACTCACTGCCTGGGCACGCCAGTCATACCCCGGGTATGCAAGTGGTGAAAATACCACTGCTGCAACATAAGACAAAAAACTGATTACACCTAATAACCCAAACCATTGTATTAACTCTTTCTTTTCTTTCATTTCAATCTTATCTCCTTTTTAAACCTCTGTTTTTTTATACAATGTCTCAAATTGCTCCACATGTTTTTTTAACAGTTCTAATGCCTCTTCTTCTCTCTCCGGCTGCCTGTCACACATTGCAATTAGCAGATAAAGGTCTGCCATTTCTCCCACACTTACCGCATCATAGCCTTTTGTTGAAAATAGCGTTAATGCTTCTTCTATTATTTTTTGTTTTGTATTCATTTCTTTCTATGATCTCTGCTTTTAAAAAGGGTGTCCTCCTAACAGACACCCTCACTCTTCCCTGTTCTATTGCATTGCATTTACTTCTGCCGCACATTTTTCTATCTTCTTTACAACTTCCATATCATTAACACTCACCACTTTTGCAGAATACCCCATCTGATAGGCTTCTTTCTCTCCCAAAACATATTTTCCACCAGCATTTAACAATATTTCCGGCTGTGTTACATCCATAGAAAAGAGAACCTCCCTTAACTGCCCATTCACATCTATGCTGTAAACAATACTCGCATTCTTATAGCTGGTATCTTCATACTGCTGATAAGAAATCTCCTGCATCCTTTCATCCTGTCTCTCCGCTTCTAACAATGCAAGAAAATCCTGTTTATGTTCTTCAAGAACATCGTCACACACTGTAAATATAATTTTTTTACATTCTTCTTCCTCTAAATACTCTGTCTCTGCAATATCATCTACACCAAGCGGAAATTCTGTAATAATGTTAATTCCCGGCACACTGCTGCTCGTCTCCACTGTCTCCCAACCGCTCTGTCCATCGCTCATCCATTCTTCGCTGCCGCTAAAAAATCGTTTCCAAAATACCACCATGCCGTCATCATCCTGAACGGATAATTCTTCTAACCAGTTTTCTGTCAATAAATCCACCCATATTTTCTGGGTCGTCTCCTCGCCCCTTGTAAAAGAAACCAGCTCATACTGCACATTATCTGCCCGGCGCAGATTCCGCATGGCATCCATCACCATTCCCATTTCCTCACTGGCAACACCGCCTGCCACCATTGCCTGTAAAAACAACATTCCCGTCACCACTGCAACTCCGATTGCCTGAACTGCTCTTTTATTCATGGACTTTTCCTCCCATGCCTAAGACTATGTTTCCCCGCAAATTACTACTTCTATGCTATCATTTTTTTCACGGAAATACAATCATTTACAGCAATCTAAGTCTCTCAAATGCGTGCAGAATTCCATCTTCATCAATATGATCTGTTACCATGTCGGCAAGAGCCTTGACATCCTCCCTTGCGTTTCCCATCGCAACGCTGATTCCGGCAAACTCCATCATCTGCAAGTCATTCGGCCCGTCACCGATGGCAATACAATTTTCTCTTGAAACTCCCACATGCTTTAAGTAAATTTCCATTCCGGTGGATTTATTAATGCCATTGATACCGATTTCTCCCGCAAACTCATCCATTCCATCTAAGCTGATTGCCACCGCATCAAAATAGGGCAGCAAATCCTTGTGTACTTTTTCCACAGGAAAAGGTGCACCATAATAGATAATCTTTTCATTCTTTTCATTTTTCCAGGGTTCTTCCGTCACGTGCATATTTCCACTGAGACGTTCTAATCTCTCTTTGCTCATCCCAAACTCTTCATACGCCTTAAGCATTCCGTCACAGCTGCGCTGATTTAACACCACACCGTCATCTGCCTGAAAGCAAAATAAAAACCCGTTTTCCTCTAAGTAGTCATATACACTTTTTCGATGTTCTTCATCAATATAAGCATGATATATCTCTTTCCCGTCTGCAATCACAAACACGCCCGCTCCACCTACAATCCCGGAAAATCCTAAATTAAGCAGACTATCATAAATCTGAAACCGGCTCCTCCCACTGCAGACCACCATCTTATGCCCCTTTGCCTGAGCTGTCTTTACGGCATATTGGGCAGATTCCGGTATTTCTCCTTTGGAATTTACCATCGTTCCATCCACATCTAAAAATACTACTTTTTCTTCCATTTCTTTCCCTTTCTTGCAAAATAGCCGGCATTAACATGCCGGCTTTATCATCTCTAAACGCTCTAATTCTAATTCTTCCTGAGAAACTTCTCCCTGCCATTCCGGATCTTGGATGGTAATATTTAAATTTCCCTTTTCCGCTAAATCTATCATATTTCCATCAAACAGACGTACTATCGGACGCAGATTATGTATCCCCGAATTTTCGTAAATAATACCGCTTCTTCCATCCGTAAGTTTAACTTCTGTTCCCTTCGGATAAAATGGAACATATTTAAGCAGCTGATCCACTACCTTCCTGTCAAACATTGTTCCGCTGCCTCCCATGAGATATTCCGCTGCCTCTCTCGGCGAATAAGGATTTTTATATGGACGTTTTGAAATCAATGCGTCGTAAACATCTGCTACATGGAGGATTCGTGTAAACAGGGTATGCTTCTCTAATTGCAGTCCTCTCGGATAACCACTTCCATCCACATTTTCATGGTGAAACAGCACTGCTACCTTCACCTTCGCGGAAATATCAAATCGGTCACGGATTATCTCATAAGACCTTGTAGAATGAGTTTTCATTATCTCATATTCTTTCGAGGTCAAACGCTCCGACTTATTTAAAATTTCAAGCGGAATTTTCACCTTTCCTAAGTCATGCAGTAGCGCTGCCAACACCAGACTGCCAAGATCCTCTTCCTTTAAATGCAACCCTAATCCAATCACACCACAAATTGCAGCCACATTAACCGAATGTGCATAAGTATAATCATCATAGGAGCGCAAATCCATAAGATTAAGTGACACTGCTCCATTTGCCAACAATTCCGATACCATCTTCTTAGCAATGTCATGGCAGCCATCCACATCACAGTTTCTGACACACTCCATTCCTGAATTACGAAGTTCTGGCGAAATAACACTTTCCACTTCTATTCCTTCTGAGATTTTATCTGTAATATAAACACCATCAAATCCGTATTCCTTTAATTTATGAATATATTTTTCTGTCAGGCACATATCTCCATTGACCAATATTCGACCACAATCATCATACAAACTATTTGCCAACTGCATTCCTGGCTTTGCATTCCTTAAAGATACGTATCTCATGAGATCCTCCTTCATTATATAAAGAAATGTATCAGCTTAATCCTCAGAAGTCAACACAATCTGCTATTTTATACTTTTTTGCGATTTTGTCAATTTTTATTTCAAATTATTTGGTAAAATTTTTTTCTTGACAAATTTGTTTTCTTGAATTTATAATGTCGTTAATTGAAGCAGAAAAACAGCTTTGACGGGAAGAAGTAAGAATAAGAAAGACCAAACAGAAAGCAGCCGGCCGATGAGAGGCGCATGGAACCCTTGTTACGAATACATCCCTGAGCTTCACACCGAACATTATTTTCCTGCCTGATGACAGATAGTGGATTTAGGACTGTCTGCACCGATGCAGATTTTTTCAGTAGGCTGTGACGTAGTGGTGCACGTTAAAGACACCGGAGTGTTGTCAGACACTCGCTGAGACAGACAGTGTGAGCTGTTTGTGAACAAAGGTGGTAACACGAGTTTATACCCTCGTCCTTTTAACAGGACGGGGGTTTTTTTATTCTGAAACTGAATTTTTTCAAAAACAAAACAATAGCACTCTAAAAAGGGGGATACTTATGAAAAATTTATCCAATTTAATGACCTATCGTTCCGATGTAAAAGTGGTAGATGCCACTCTGCGAGACGGCGGGCTGGTAAATGACTTTTTCTTTACCGATGATTTTGTGAAAACTTTGTACCAGACAAACCAGAAAGCCGGTGTTGACTACATGGAATTCGGCTACAAGGCTTCCAAAGAAATGTTTGACGAAAGCAAATTCGGAAAATGGAAATTCTGTAAAGATGACGACATCCGCGCTATCGTCGGTGAAAAATCCTCCGATGTAAAGGTTGCCGTTATGGCAGATGTCGGACGCTGTGATTACAAAAATGACATTGTAAACCGCTCCGACAGTCCCATTGATTTAATCCGTGTGGCAACTTATTTAAATACCATTCCTGCTGCCGTAGACATGATTGAAGATGCCAAAAATAAAGGTTACGAAGTAAGCTGCAATATCATGGCTATTTCTAACGGACAGGAAAGTGACCTTCGGGTAGCATTAGATATTCTCGGACAGTCTCCGGTTGATATTTTCTATATTGTTGACAGTTTCGGCTCCCTTTACCCGGAGCAGATTGCCCGCATTGCAGATGTCTATCTGGAATTTGCAGAGAAGTACGGTAAAAAAGTCGGCATTCATGCCCACAATAACCAGCAGTTAGCTTTTGCCAATACCATCGAAGCCGTAGGGGATGGTGTGGATTACTTAGATGCCACCTATGCCGCTATGGGACGCGGTGCCGGAAACTGCGCCATGGAACTGCTTCTCGGTTTCCTGCGCAATCCAAAATATAACGTTTATCCGGTTATCAAATTTATTGAGAACTATATGCGAAAATTACAAGACGAGGGTGTGGTCTGGGGATATGATTTACAGTATCTTATGACCGGGCTTTTAAACCAGCACCCACGTACCGCTATTGAGTTTACCAAAAATAAACGAACCGATTACTCCGAGTTTTATAAGGAAATTGTGGAACAGGACTAAATCGTGAAAAAAACTTAAATATTAGGAGGATTTCATTATGACTTTATATGATGAATTAGTTGCCCGCGGTCTTATCGCCCAGGTAACAGACGAAGAAGAAATTAAGGATTTAATCAACAACGGAAAAGCAACTTTCTACATTGGCTTTGACCCCACTGCAGACAGTCTTCATGTAGGACATTTCATGGCTCTTTGCCTGATGAAACGTCTTCAAATGGCAGGTAACAAGCCAATCGCCTTAATCGGTGGCGGTACTGCTATGATTGGTGACCCGTCGGGACGTACCGATATGCGCCAGATGATGACACCGGAAACTATCCAGCACAACTGTGACTGCTTCAAAAAACAGATGAGCCGTTTTATTGACTTTTCCGATGGCAAGGCTCTGATGGTAAACAACGCTGACTGGCTGATGGACTTAAACTACATTGATGTGCTTCGTGAAGTAGGTGCACATTTCTCCGTCAACCGTATGCTTACCGCAGAGTGCTATAAGCAACGTATGGAAAAAGGACTTAGCTTCTTAGAGTTTAACTACATGATTATGCAGAGCTACGATTTCTACACCTTATACCAGAAATACGGCTGTAACATGGAGTTCGGTGGTGATGACCAGTGGAGCAATATGTTAGGTGGTACAGAATTAATCCGTCGTAAATTAGGAAAAGATGCTTATGCTATGACCATTAATCTGTTATTGAACTCCGAGGGCAAAAAGATGGGTAAGACCCAGTCCGGCGCTGTATGGCTTGATCCGAACAAGACCTCTCCTTTCGACTTCTTCCAGTACTGGAGAAACGTAGCTGACTCTGATGTCTTAAAATGTATTCGTATGCTGACTTTCCTTCCGTTAGAGGAAATTGATGCTATGGAAAACTGGGAAGGAGCCCAGCTAAACCAGGCAAAAGAAATCTTGGCTTTTGAATTAACCAAGCTGGTACATGGTGAAGAAGAAGCTACGAAAGCAAGAGAAGCCTCCCATGCCTTGTTTGCAGGTGGTGGTGACTCTGCCCATATGCCAACTGTAGAGCTTTCCGAATCTGATTTCGCCGAGGGTGATATGGATATCTTAGCACTTCTGGTAAAAACAGAGTTAGCCCCTTCCCGCTCTGATGCACGCCGCGCCGTAGAGCAGGGCGGTGTCTCCGTTGCAGATGAAAAGATTACAGATATTAAGACCATGTACAATGCTGCTTCCTTTGGAACAGAAGGTCTTGTAGTAAAACGTGGTAAAAAGAAATTTGTAAAAGTTCTTGTAAAATAATATCTCAAAAATGATGCTGGCTGGATTCGAACCAGCAACCTCAGTTTTGCAAACCTACGCCATTCCAACGGCTACAGCATCAATAATTAAGTTGATACAGCGAAAATTAAGTTCTTGGCAGTTAAGCCTATTCTGCGCTTAACTGTCCAAAACTTAATTTACACATTTCTAGTTATTGCTAAACAGTGACGTTGATAAATAACGATCACCAGAATCCGGCAGTAATACCACAATATTCTTTCCCTTATTTTCTGG
Source organism: Clostridiales bacterium (assembly GCA_029006795.1). Classification (GTDB taxonomy): domain Bacteria; phylum Bacillota; class Clostridia; order Lachnospirales; family Lachnospiraceae; genus Roseburia. The sequence goes on from JAQXGQ010000043.1 coordinate 24,638, forward strand.
TCGTTGTGCAAGAACGGTAGCCGCCTTCAATGCTGCCCCGGAGGAAATTCCCACAAGAAGTCCCTCGGTCACTGCAAATGATTTTCCCTCTTTAAAAGCATCTTCATTTTCAACGGTAATCACTTCATCATATATTTCTGTATTTAATACACTCGGAACAAAACCTGCACCTATTCCCTGAATCTTGTGTGGCCCCGGTGTACCCTTCGATAATACCGGACTGCCTGCGGGCTCAACTGCAGCAAGCCCTATTCCGGTATTTCCGCTGGTCGGTTCAATAATGGTTGCCCCCGGCTTTAAAGTACCTTTCTTCTCCGCATCTTCAATCATTGCCAATGCGTTTTCTTTGATTTCACTCATGTCTCTACCTCCTAATCAATAACTCCATAGCCTTTCAACTTGCTTTGATTATAATTTTAGAGACGGTCATAAACAAGAAATTTATATGAAATCGTAATCACATCTTTTAAAGATTTATTTCATTTTTTCAATATTTTTCCACCTTTTTTATGTTTTTACTGCAAAACACCTATATTTTTTAGATTTTTAAGGAATTTGTGAAAACGTTTACTCTTGCTGTTTCCCCGGATTTTCAGGTTTTTGTATATCACTTTTACCTGCATCCCTATTTTAGGTACTATTCAATATACAAATTGAGAAAACTCACCTATATATTTTCCAACCATTTCTTCACCAGTGGAAGCCAGCTCTGACATTCCTCCTGAACACCACGTCCATCCGATGTCAGACTCCATTTATCACAGGTGGCAAGACCATGTCCGCCCACCGGATACATATGAAATTCCACCGGTATCTCATATTTTTTCATCGCCTCAATAAGGAATAATGAATTTTGCACCGGTACACTCTCGTCGGTAAAGGTATGCCAGATAAATGCTTTTGGCGTATGCTCTGTTACCTGTTTTTCCAGAGAGGTGCGCTCTAACATTTCCTCTGTATACTGTCCCCGCAGCAGATTTTCAAAAGAACCTCTGTGAGCATATTCTCCTGAAGTAATCACCGGATAGCAAAGCAACATTGCTGCAGGCTTTAACACCTCATTGGCAACTCCCGCAGCTTCCGCTAACCATGCTTCATGCCAGAACATACCTAGACTCGCTGCCAGATGACCACCTGCCGAACAACCCTGTACCACAATTTTATCCGTATCTACATGCCATTCCTCAGAATATCTGTGAATAATCTTCATTGCCTCTGCCATTTCAAGCAAAGCAGTCGGGTACACCGCCGGCTTACAGGAATAACGGAGAATCGCCACATCATATCCCACGCTTAAAAAGTGCATGGCAATCGGCTCTGCTTCCCTGTCGGAAGTATACTCGTAACCACCTCCCGGACACATTAACATCAATGGTCTTTTTTCCACTCCGATACTCTCAGAATGTTCTATAATATAAGTGCACAATTTTGCTCCCGGCTCGGAGCCTTTTACCTGAATAGGAAAAACTTCTGTCAGCATAGTTCCCTCTCCTTCATCATATAATCTTTCCTATTATTCTAACACTCGCGCTATTGCTTGTGAAGAAATCCCATCCTAATAATTTTGAAGTCTTAATAAAATTCAATCTTCTTCATTAACTGATAATTCTTTGTGCGGTCAAAGGAACAGATTCCGGCCCTGTCTGCCACATAGAAAACATCCCCCACATAAATACCCCTGTAATTGTCCGAAGAGAAGTTTCCGGCCACTTTTTCTGTCATAAGATTTACAAACTTACCATCCTCCCAGGAAAACAATAGATAATCAAGACTGTTGTTTTCATAGTCCTCAGTGGTAAATCCCAACAGATTTTCTTCGGCATCCGCCAGCACGCATTTGTAATCGTAAAGTGCCTGACTATAATCCACATTTTTCAGTACCAGAGTCTTAATTTCCTTTAAATCGGCAGGGTTTGAAATATCAAACATAGTAATCTTTAATCCCTCACGGACACCACTGTCCGGATCTGTTTCATATCCAATTCCCACCAACTTATCTTCCCCCCAGAAATGCAGATACTCAGAAAATCCCGTTATTTTCAGTTCACCCACAATCTTTGGAGCTGTATCATCCGATAAATCCACTGCAAACAGGGGGTCTGTATTCCGGTAGGTAACAAAATATGCCATATCCCCAAAATACCTTGCCGCATAAATTTCCTCTCCTGTTGCAATATCCTCAATTTTTCCGGTAAGTTTTAAGTTTTCATCAAAAAGGTACAACTGATTGGTACTCTCTTCACCCGTAAAATTGATGTCAGTGGTCAATACACGAAGTTTTCCCTGATACTCATTAATGGCAAACGTATCTCTTACCTCTCCATTGACAGATACTGCATCCACCGCATTAATTTTCCCATCCTTTAAACTGAATTTTGCAATCTGGGTAATAGATTTCCCTTTTGTATATTTCTCCTGATAAAGGTAAGCTGCCCGGGTGCTGACATAGATTTCCACATATTCGTTTAAAATCAAAGTGTTATCCACAACCTCGTCCGGCTTATTCACATTCATTGCGGATATTAGAAGTCCCTGATTTCCTTCCTCAGAAACATAAATGCAGTCTGCAGATATTGGTTTTTCATTTACCAGAGGTATCCATCCACTCAAATTTTCCTCTTCCACTGCCTGCTTTTTTGCCAATGCCGGAACTCCTATGCTTTTATCTGTAAACAAATAAATAATATCTCCAATTTTTCTTGAGGTATGATAATAACCATCCTGCGTCATGCTGCCGGATAACTTCGGTTTTTCAGGATTGGTAATATCATAAGTCAGAATCTCTGTCTCCATATCGGAGGAAAGATAATACACATCATCGGTTTCTTTCCCGCTTTCTTTTTGTAGTCCGGTGGACTCTTTCTGGACAATCAGATTTAAAATTCCGTTATCCACATACATTTCTATAATGCTGTCGGAAGTACTTTGCAAAGACACTGGAATTTCTCCCGCCACTTCTAACGCTCCTTCTCTGATATCCGTAATTATGACTCTGTTTCCGCTGACAGTATAAATATAAGAGCCATCTGTTTTGATAATATCACTCTCATCCACCCCTTCCGTCTGAAGATTCGTCTTAGAATAATTTTCTTCTCCGGAGGCAGTATCACTATCGACACTGTCTGTAGCAAATTCCTTCTCGGAATATTTTATATTATCTACACCACTCTCTGCCGATGTACTCTCTCCTGACATCTCCTCTTCTACACCAATCCCAGTAGTGACAGCAAAATCATAGACAATATCCTCTTCTTTTCTTAGTGTCTCCTGTTTTTTTAATAAGTCATAAATTTCATCATAATTCTCCGCTACCGTATAGACATCCCCTGCATTCTGCTTTGCGGCCAAACCATTGCTGTCCTCCATACTGCATTCTTCTTCACCTGCTCCGGCAGTTAATGCACTGCTTTCTGCACTATCACTTTCTGCCCCATTTTGGTATAAATTCCATGCCTGCATGCCTGCTGCACTGCAAACAAGCAATACCACTGCTGCTGCTGCAATTCTGCTTCCGTATAAAAAGCCCCTGCTGCGTCGTGCTTTCGTCTCTGTCATCCTCTGATGTTCACTCTGTTTTTTTAACTTTTCTTTGATTGCTTCTGGCTTGATGCTCTCCGGTATGGGTTCTTCCATAGCCGCATCTTTTATTTTTTCGAACACATCTTTTTCTGTCATGGTTTTATCCTCCCTTCCGGCTCAAATTTTCATATTATCTAATTTTCCCGCCATTTTCTTTAATCCACGGCTCTCTTTTGAACGCACTGTATTTTCATTCATATGTAAAATCTCTGCAATTTCCCGACTGGTATATCCCGCAAACCGGTGCATGCTGATAATCAGACGTTCCTCGTCCTCTAGTTCAAAAAAAGTGCTCCGTATCATCACACACTCTGCCACACCTGTCTCCGGTTCCGTTTCAGGAATATCCTCCTTTAATTCCTCATTCTTTCTGGTATATTCCCGCAGCTTATCCTTGCACTTATTGGATAAAATACGAAATATCCATCCCTTAAAAGCCTCTTCTGTCCGCAGCTTCCTAATGGAAGCAAAGGCATCCGTAACCGCATCGCTCACTGCATCCTCCGCATCGGAGGTATTTCGCAGGGTATAGAGTGCAAAACGATACATCCCCTCATAAACCTCTGCATAAAGCTCTGCAAAAGCATCTACATCTCCACGCTTTGCCAATTTTACTTTTTTTAAATAATTTTCCATAACATTCCTCATTTCCGTACTGAAATTCTTTGAATTGCCGGATAATTTTTCCTTAACATGTATCTGATCATTTACCTGTCATAATTATAGTCTAAAAAAGATGGGAAATTGTTGCAAGCAATTTCCCATCTTTTAAAAAAAATTTGAAAATCCTAAAATAATTTTTATTTTCTCTCCCCTGTCACGCCAATAACTGCATTGCAGATAGCTGCAATCAGTCCATAAAGCACAACTGCAATCGGCCATACAATCCAGGTAAATCCCCAATCAAAAGTAATAAAGCTCCATGCCAGATAAACTACGGTAGCTGCCATCCAGTATACACCGCTTATTCTTTCCAATACTTTATTATTTTTATCTGCCGTAAAATCTTCCTCCTGGAGCAATACTTTGTAGCATTCTCTTTCCGCATCGGCTCTGATAAAACAAACGACAGCAATGCCAATCAATACCAGCAACAGGCTAACGGATATCGCAAGTATAAAATCATTCTCTTCAAAAAGCACTCCAAATACCAGCAACTGTATAACAGCTAAAATGCAAATTAAAACTCCGGCAATAATTTTTGCCACAAATTTCCCGTTTTCCGCTTCTTTACGCTCTCTTAGCTCTCTCTCTAAACTTCCGTCAATCTGAAGTACTTCCCGTTTCATAAACTCAAATTTTTCCATTTTCATGCCATTGTAAATCAGAATGCCTACTGCAATGGCAATCAAAATAAACATCGGCACTAATCCCAGACACACTGTTGAAACATCGGTAGCTCCCGCCCATGTCCCTGCAATAAGCAGCGGTATCGGACAAAAGATACAAAGCATTGCCCCGATTGCAATTCCCCAAAATGCCTTACCGGCTGTAGAAATATAATTCTCTGCCTCTTCTCTGCTGACATATCTTTTTTCAATCGGTTTCTCAATCGGTTTCTGACGAATATCTCCCAGACCTAACTCCTCTGATAATTCTTCTAAATTGCCAAATTCAGAGATAACAATACCCACTGCTTCATTTTCCTTTTTTCCTTCAGACAGCAGCTCATTATATTTATCCTCCATCATAGCGGCAAGTTCCTTTTTTGCCCGGGCAGTTTCTGCTGTCTTAGGCAAATTCAAAAACATATTGTCCAAATAAGATAAAATTGTTTCCATAGCTAATTCCCCTTTATTCTTTTACAAATTTTTCTACAACTTCTTTCACCAACTGCCACTCTGCACATTTCTCCCTATAAAACTCCTGCCCTGCCGATGTGATTTTATAATAGGTTCTTTTTTTCCCGTTTGTCTCCGTTCCAAAATAACTTTCTATATATCCTGCTTTCTCTAAACGGGTAAATGCAGAATATAGTGTGGTCTCCTTCATTACATACTTTTCGCTACAAATTTCTCTAATTCGTTTGGATATCTCATATCCATAGGAATCTTCCTCCATCAGCAATGACACTATCATCAACTCATTATATCCACGCATGACATCGCTGCTAATCAACCAATCATCCCCTTCCATAAAATTACTTCAACAGAAGTACTACGTCTGATAGAGTAGTTATATCATAATTACTATGACAGGTCAAGTAATTTTTAAAAAACATTATCATTTTTTGAACAAAGTGTGCTCCGCACACTCTCGCGAACTTACTTTTACTTTCATGCGGAACACACTTTGCCGCGCGCGAGCAGTGCCATTTATGGCTATCTTCCTCTCTGCGAGCTGCGCATCCTGCACGGGGTGCTTTTATTTCATAGGAAAGATAAATACTTTCACACACTAATTTAGCAAGGTCTTTCCTATGAAATAAAGAAAACAGCAGGTCGTTAATGACAACCTGCTGTTTATCTTACTTTTCTGTTCTGATTACTCCGTCTTAAATACAGAAATCTCTGTCTTCAAATCATTCATGTTTGCACCTAAGGACTCCGCTGTACTATTCATATTATCCACGTTCTGCTGTAATTTCGCTGCCACATCCTGAACAATCTTTGCTCCCTCTGCGGTTTCCTCAATAATATCGGAAATATTCTTGACAGCTGACACGGCATCCTTACGCTCTCTGTCTGCCTGCTCAGTACTGCTTACAATTTCTTTTAATCCCTCAAACAAAGTCTGCATACACTGGTTCATATCCTCAAAGACGCTGACAATCTCCTGTACGGCTGCTGTTTGAGAAGTTACCATCTCTCTTGCCTCTTTTGCATTCTCTACACTGATAACCGTCTGGTCTGTAATGTGTGTAACATTATTCTGTATTTCTCCTGCTGCCTCTGCAGAATGATCTGCCAGTTTGCGGATTTCCTCAGCGACAACAGCAAATCCTCTTCCGGCTTCTCCCGCTCTTGCTGCCTCAATGGAAGCGTTTAAGGATAACAGGTTTGTCTGCTCGGAAATATCGGTAATTGTCTCTACGAACTGATTGATAATCTCGGACTCCCGTTTCAGTTCCTCAATACTGTCCTCCACTTTGATGGTAATCTCTGTCGTTTGCGTTGCACGGTTGCCCAGTTCTCTTACCATTTGTGTTCCCTGATGTATCATGGTCTCCGCTTCGCTGACTAATTTTTCTACTTTCTCTACAATACGGCTAACTTCTTTAATTTCCTCAGATAGTGTATCCGTCTTTCTCACACACTCCTGTGCATGTTCTGCCTGCCTTACAATACCCTCATTGATATCATCAATCGCCTGCGTAATATTTACGGAATAATCCTGCATAACGTTAGAAGCTGCCCTTACTTCCTGTGCCGACGCCTCTAAAGTCTCCGTAGCTCCGCTTACCTTCTGTACCAGCTTCTTATTGTTATTAATCATATGGTTTGCCACAACCGCAAGATTATTAAATTCATCACGCCCTTTGACATTTACCTGAGTAGTCAGATTTCCTTCTGCCACCTCTGCAAGTCTTTTAGAGATACGCTGCATATTCTTCTGAATTCCACCCGTGATAAACAGTCCGATTAAAATCGCTACAATAACTGCAACCACTACCACAACAACCGTAATCTGCCGGATAGTTACAGCCTGTGCCGTTACCACTTCCATCGGCACTAACGCACAGACAGTCGCTCCCGTAGCTTCACTTTTACTGTAAAGAAACAGATAACTGCTGCCCTGAAACTCTACTTCTTTTAAGCCCTCAGCTTCTTCCATGCCCTGATAAAAATCCTGTCCGAAAAATACTGTCTGTCCCTGTTCTAAAGTACTTTCCTGACCTTCCGGAAGATTCTCGGAGATAATCTCCCTTCCACTCTCAGTTACAAATCCCAGAATACTGCCTGTTCCTAAATCAAGACCGCTCAGGAAGTTTCTAATAGCAGAAGCACTGACGTCAATAACCACATATCCCTTTCCGGTCTGCGGTGTCGTCTCATAGGAAAGAATATAATCTGAAGAATTTAAACCAAGATATTCATCCAATGCTGCATGGGTATCAATCCAGTTTGGAGCTTTCTTTCCATCCTTCGAATATGACATAACATCTTCATTATAAGAAGAATAAATACCTTTTTTATTATTTGTACCAACCGTACTGAACATCTGTAATTCTTCATTAGTAATTATAAAAATGTTACTGATAAATTCATTTGCCACCTGTGAAGCACGCATATCAGAACTTATGCTGCTGATAACCTTCTTACGTTCTATCGGATCAATCTCATAAATTCCCATCAGATATTTTCCTAAATCAGAATCAAACGCATACTTCAATGCTTCTGCAGAAATAAAAGAATTGCTGACATCAATGTACTCTCCTGCCATTCTAATTGTCTGCTGACTTGATTCGCAGAAAGTATCCTTCAAACCCTGTGCTGCTTTCTGGTAAGAAAACGTACCCACAAAAATCAAAAACAAAATTGGTATCAGAAAACATACAAATATCTTTGTACGAATTCCAAATAACATCATATTCTTATTTGTCCTCTGGGACTGCTTTGGTTTTTTCGTCTGCTTCGGCTGTTTTGAAATTTTTACTGCTTTTTCTTTTTTGGCCTGCTTGGTCATAGATAATTCCCCCTGGCTTCCCATAATTCTATACATATAACTGTTTACAGCATAACACAAAAAGCACAAATAAAAAAGGGATTTCTTACTATAATTTTACTTTTTTTACAATTATTTTACTGTTTTTTTGCCTTTTTCGGCAATTTTCGCATATAATCACTTCTAATTTAAGAAGCAATATCTTTTTTACAATATTTTACACCGGCAATAAAAAGTGAGATAACTGTCACTACTACACCTATTCCGAGCAGTTTCCCATCTATTTCACTTTTTGTAAAAATATCCGGCGCATTAGAATAATAAAAAGGCGTAATGTACTTTGCATCCTCAAGTGCAGGTATAATGCGGCACATCACATCTACGGCATACAGAAATATCGTAATTCCAAGCCCAGCGCCGATTTGTATTCTTTTTGAAAATGCTGACAATAAAAAGCAGATGGTTCCTATCTCTATCTGCATCAGACATATGGCACCATGATACATTGCCATTTCCCTGCCGGGTATCTCTTCTCCCATTGTCACAAATCCAATGAGATAGCATGTCACACATATCAGATTGAAAATCAAAAGATTACTCACCAGTGCAACATATTTCTGCAATAAAATACTTTTTCTGCTGACAGGAAGCGTATTCAAAAACTCAGCCGTATGCCCTGCTTCCTCCTTTGATAATATACTGCTCCCTAAGATAGCCGCAAACATAGCTCCCCCTAAGCCGTGCATTAAAGCCACCTCCGTCGCATAAAATCCTGTCAGAGTAGCAAGGCTCATTTTATCCATTCCAAATGCCATAGACATTGCTCCCATATTTGCATAGGCATCCGCTATTTCCTGTAAAGAATCTTCTAAACTACTGTATAACAGAATACATCCAAAACACAAGCCTCCCACACACACTGTCCATATTACAAGACTTTTCAAATTCATCTTCATTTCATGCTGATACATTCTCATTATCTTCTCTCCTTATCTCTCGTGAAAAATTACTTTTCTTCATAATAGTGCATAAAGATTTCTTCCAATTCCGGTTCCTCAATCAAAATATCTTCAATGTTATGTCCCGCAAGCCCTGCAAAAAGTTCATTGAGATTTCCCTTATAAACAAAGTTTTCCTCCACACCATCCTTTACCATGCGAATACGTTTTGCATTGGTTTTTGTCAGATTTTCTACTGTGTCAGTACGGATTAATTTCCCCTCACGGATAATCGCAGCATTCCGGCAATACTTTTTAATTTCCGAAAGTACATGAGAAGATAAAAAGCAAGTCGTCCCTTGTCTGTTATATTCCAAAATCAGTTTAAAGAACTCTGCCTGCATCAGGGGATCTAACCCGCTAGTGGGCTCATCAAAAATAAATAATCTCGGACGATGCTGCATGGCACAGACAATACTTACTTTTTTCCTGTTACCTAAAGATAATTCTTCCATTTTCTTTTTGGTGTCCACCGCAAGTCTTTCACAGAGCATTTCCGCTTCTTTCTTACAGTCTTTCCCCCGCATATCCGCTGCAAAACGAATCACCTCTTCCACTTTCATGGAAGGATAAAACATCGCCTCCGAAGGCATATAACCAATTTCTTTTCAAACCTTTGTCTGGTTTTCCTTTACATCTTTACCGAATATCTCAACCCTTCCCTCACCAAACTGTATTAATCCAAGAATGCTTCGTATGGTAGTAGATTTTCCGGCTCCGTTTGGTCCCAGGAAACCAAAGATATCCCCCTCTTCCACTTCTAAGGACAGATTTGTAACTCCCCTGTTTTTTCCATATGTTTTTGTCAAATTAGCAATTCTGATTGCTTTTTCCATAACCGTTCCCATTCCTTTCCTTTTTACTCTTCTGTATCTTTTCTCTTGCTGTTTTCTTTATAATATATCTGTTCCTAAAATACAAGCCTAACGCCTGCAAGATGCTTTTTTTACCTTTCATGATGCACCAATAACCCATATTGCTTTAATACATGGCAGAGTTTTTCTGTCTTTTCCTTCTCCATATCGCAAAGCGGCAGCCTGCATTCCCCCACCTCAAATCCCATCGCACGCATTGCCTGTTTCACCGGTATGGGATTTATATCTGAAAACAGTGCCTCAATTAACTCCATATACTGAAGCTGTAATCTGCTGCTCTTCTTACTTTCTCCTTCAAAATAAGTTTCACAAATCTCATGGGTCTCGCCCGGGAGAATGTTAGCTAAAACGGAAATGACTCCCTGGCCTCCAAGCGCTAAAACTGCTGTAATCTGGTCATCATTGCCGGAATAAACTGCCAGACGGTCTTTGCATAAAGCCATCGTCCTTGCTATCTGGGAGAGATTTCCTCCCGCCTCTTTGCAGGCAGCAATGTTATCGATTTCCGCTAATTTCTTATAAGTCTCCGGCAAAATATTGACTCCTGTCCTCGACGGCACATTATATAAGATAACCGGAAGACCTGTGGCAGCCGCACAGGCTTTAAAATGCAGATACAGCCCCCGCTGTGATGTTTTATTATAATAGGGTGTGACTAAAAGCAGTCCGTCAGCTTTCAATTTTTCGCATTCCTTTGACATATAGATGGCATGTGCTGTATTGTTGCTTCCTGCTCCCGCAATCACGGGTATTCTGCCCTTTACAGTCTTTACCGCAAAATCCACCAATTCTAAATGCTCCTCATCTGACAGGGTAGATGCTTCTCCTGTAGTTCCTGCCACAATCACCGCATCTGCCCCCTGCTGCACCTGACGCTCTAGCAACACTTTAAAAACCGGATAATTGATGCGTCCGTCCTCCTTCATCGGAGTTATCATTGCTGTCCCGGCACCTTTGAATATTAATTTTTTTTTCATATTAATATTATGAAAAACCCCGAAATCAATTTTTACATTCTACTGACTTCGAGGCTTTCCTCTCATTATATTTCTTATATTATCTTATGCGCTTTTAATTATAAAGTGTATACATGGTGGCAGGACCGGCAACTCCGTTCCCAGTCTTCCGGCATTTTGAATCAGTACACTTTTTCTTATTATCTGATAAATTATTTAACTTTGTCACAATTGCCACTTATTTCGTTAAATTTCCTGCTTTTTGAAATAAGTCAATCTTTTTGAAATATGAATGTTATCTTTGCATTTTGGCTATAATCATGTACAATAATCAAATATAAATAAAATGTAAGGAGGATTGTGTTATGACACCTGAAGTACTGATGCAGGAAGCCAAGGAAAATGAAACCTGTCTTATTTCCAACAGACGTTATCTGCATACTCATGCAGAAACCGGCTTTGACTTGACCAAGACAGTTGCATATGTAAAAAATGAACTGATTTCTTTAGGATATGAACCAAAAGAATGTGGAAAAGCCGGATTAATTGCAGTTGCCGGCGGAAAGAAACCAGGCAAAGTTTTTTTGATTCGTGGAGATATGGATGCCCTTCCCATAAAGGAGGAGGCAGATGTGGATTTTCCTTCCCAGACCGGGAA